>JAZLFI010000089.1:0-8154 GCA_045615725.1 Oscillospiraceae bacterium | reverse complement strand
CTCCGCGCAAAGCGCTATTTCCCCTACTACCTCTACCGACAGAAATTCATGTCAGGCGGCTTTGAGAACGTGGGCTGGGCAAAGGAAGGCACAATAAACATCTATAACATCTGCATTATGGAGGAGCTTTGCTCCATAATCGCTCTCGGCGGCGGCGGCTCGACCAAGCTGGTTTCCCCGGGCGCAGGCAAGAACATCCGCATATTTGACCCCAAATACCCCAACGAATACATAAACGGCATTGAGAAGATTTGCCGCGACAAACAAAGCATAATTGATTTTTTCAGCAAGGAGACTGACAAAAATGGCATATAAACTCGAAGAGATTAACTACCGCACAGTTGCTGACCCCAAGGGCTTCGTTGAAGAATGCGACGACACTTACCGCAAGAGAGTCGATAAAGCGGCGGATATGATAATCAAAAACCGTGAGAAGAGCCCCATCGTTCTGCTTTCGGGTCCCTCAGGCTCGGGCAAAACCACGACCTCCATGAAGATAAGCGAGGCACTTGAAAAGCGCGGCATCCACGCTCACTATGTCGGCATGGACGATTATTTCAACACCGTTGACCCCGAAACCGCTCCCCGCACTCCCGAGGGCGATATTGACCTTGAGTCCCCCCTCTGTCTCGACATGGAGCTTCTCAACGAGCACTTCAACATGCTCAGTGAGGGTAAGAGAATTTTCGTTCCCAAGTACGAGTTCTCCCGTCAGATGCGCATACTCGAGCCCTCCAAGTCCATAAAGCTCAAGAAAGACGAAATCGTCATATTCGAGGGTATCCACGCGCTAAATGACATGATAACCGAGCGCCAGCCCGATGCGTTCAAGCTCTACATCTCCGCAAGAAGCAATGTCGAATTCAACGGTCAGAAGGTATTTAAGGGCACATGGTTCCGCCTTGTCCGCCGTACCGTTCGCGACTACAACTTCCGCGGTGCAAACCCCGACGAAACCATAAGCATGTGGGCAAACGTCCGTCGAGGCGAGATTGCAAATATCTCCCCCTTTAAGAACAAGGCAAACTTCCAGTTTGACTCTTCCTTCCCCTATGAGCTTGCCGTCATGAACAAGACCGCAACCCAGCTCTTTGCCACCATTCCCGAGGGCATCGGCAGATATGAAGAGCTTCGTCAGGTATGGCCCGCACTTCAGCTCTTCGGCGAAATTGACGAGTCACTCGTTGCTCCCGATGCGCTTATCCGCGAGTTTATCGGCGGCGGAATTTATGCTTATTAATTAAACCAATATACACAAAACTACGAAAGGAGAAAAAAACCATGTACGGATTTACCAAGAAATTCGGCAAACCGATATGCGTTGTGCTCTACTCTGTATGCGCATATTATGCCGCAAAGAAGCAGCCCATTCCCCTCATCGTTCTGGCCGCAATGCACGTAACCGAGTTCTTCACCAAGGCTAATAAGATCGGCACAGAAAACGGTCACGGCGTTGTTGAAACCTTCTTCAACTGCCTCTGCTTCGGCTTCACCTGGTGGCTTCCCATTAAGAACGAGCATATCTGATAAAAAAGAAAAAAAACGGTTGAAAAGGAATTCCTTTTCAACCGTTTTTTGTTTGGCAAATTTGTTTAGAAAATCTGTCCCGGAAGCTTCCGCTTCTCCTTTGCAGGAAATGCTTTGTCGAATTCATCCACATCGGAGTCATCCACATAATAGCCCTGCGGTGTCTGGTAGACACCGGTAACGTCGTCGAGGTATCCTGGAATCAGTTCCTTGCAGAGAAAGAACGATGCATCTGCCTCCTCCGGCAAATCATGGTATCTGATGCCGAACCTGTCGGCATAATCAAAACCGCTTTTGCCGTAGAAATCGATGTTGCCCTCAAACAGCACCGCCCCAAAGCCCATATCTGCGGCTTTCTGCAGGGAATAATCTAGCAGCTTTTTGCCGTAGCCTTTGCGCTTCAGCTCGGGGGTAATGCCAATCGGGCCCATTGTGAGAACGGAAATCTCTCTGCCATCGTCCGCATCAATAACAGTCTTCATAAACATATTCTGTCCAATCAACCTGCCGTCCTGCTCCATGACAAAGTCCAGCTCTTTCACAAATGCCGGGTCATCTCTGAGCACATGAATCACATAATGCTCACTGCATCCCGGGCGATATACGTTCCAGAACGCTTCGCGTACAAGGTTTTCAACTTCTCTGTAATCATCAAATCTTTCTAAACGAATTGTGCAGTCATTTGTATTCATTGTTTTTCCTCCTGAAAATTGTTGACTTCAATTGCCTTTCGGCGGGAGGTTTGTTCGATTGTCTGCAAACCTCCCGGTCAGCCTACAATCTCCAGTGCGTTGTACTTTCTCAAAAAGCACTCTCCTAAAAAATGAAATTTATTACTTTTTGCGCAGTGCGCAAATAAGTTGCGAATTAGTTTGCATTTCAGCCGAGGCTGTCTATATATCTGCAAGCGGCAAGTGCGGAGGCCGAGCCGTCGGCGGCGGCGGTGGTCAGCTGGCGAACGCTCTTTTTGCGGCAGTCGCCTGCTACAAACACACCGGGTGTTTTTGTTTCGCAGTCCTCGCCTGCATCGGCATAGCCTGCCTTATCGAGCTCCATGAGGGAGGCGAAAACTCCGTTGTCGGGAGCATGACCGATTGCGACAAAAAGTCCGTCAACAGCGATATCGCGGCTGTTGCCGTCATTATCGGTTACGGTAATACCCGTAAGCTCACCCTCACCCTTGAGTGCAGTGATGGAGGAGTTGAGAACAAACTCCACATTATCCTTAGCTTCAAGAGCCTGCACAAGCTTTGCCTCGCCGCGGAAAGAATCCCTGCGGTGGACAAGGTAGACCTTGGAGCAGGTTTCGGAAAGGAGCATTGCATCCTGCAGAGCAGAATTGCCGCCGCCGTTTACTGCAACGGGATGACCTTTATAGAATGCGCCGTCGCATACTGCGCAGAAGCATACTCCCGCACCGACCAGTTCTTCCTCTCTGTCGATGCCGAGCATGCGGGGCTTTGCGCCCGTTGCGATAATAAGGGTTTTGCCCTCAAACTCCGCGCCGAACTCGGTTTTGACGAACTTTACACCGTCTTTAATCTCAACTTCGGTGACTTCATCAAGCTCCATATCTGCGCCCTGATTCATGACCTGACCCATGAGTCGGTCTGCAAGCTCAGTGCCGGAGATGGATTCTATTGTGGGGAAGTTTTCAACCTTGGGTGACCATGTAATCTGACCGCCAAAGGCATTTTTCTCTATTACCAGAACGGATTTTCCCGCTCTTAAGGCATAGAGGGCGGCAGTTAATCCTGCCGGCCCTCCGCCTATGATGATTACATCATACATATTATAATTTACCTCTTATTTTGCAAGGAACTGCTTGATGGCACCTGCGCCTGCGTACTTCTCGACATTCTCACCGTCGATGATAACGAGGGTGGGTGCCTGCTTTACGCCGAGGGAAAGTGCAAGATCTGCATTCTCATCAGCATAGAGCTTTTCGTATGCAAAGCCTGCCTTATCAAGATAGCTGCAGGCGATGCGGCAGTTGGGGCAAGTGGGAGTTGCAAAGAGGATGGTGCGCTTCTCTGCGGCAACGGGTGCCTCAGCCTTAGGAGCTTCACATGCACAGCCTTCCATGTTCAGGGGACCTTTGTGGGTCAGAACGGAAGTCTCGATGTTATATTCCTTGCGCTCCTTGTATTCCTGAGTCTTGCCTTCGTTCCAGTTCTGAACGGGGCGGTAGTAACCGGTGATACGGCTGTAAACCTCGGTAGACTCGCCGCATATGGGGCAGGTGAACTGCTCGCCGGTCAGGTAGCCGTGCTCCTTGCAGACAGAGTAAGTGGGAGAAATGGTGTAATAAGGCAGTTTGTAGTTCTCTGCAATCTTGCGTACGAGGGTTGCCGCTGCTTTCCAGTCGGGCAGCTTCTCGCCGAGGAATGCGTGGAATACGGTGCCGGAGGTATAAAGAGTCTGGAGCTCGTCCTGAATATCCAGTGCGGTGAAGATATCATCGGTGAAGGATACGGGCAGGTGGCTGGAATTGGTGTAGTAAGGAGTATTGCCGCTCTCGGTTGCGGTTACGATGTCGGGGTACTGAGCAACGTCATGCTTTGCAAGGCGGTAGGAAGTGCTCTCTGCGGGAGTTGCTTCCAGGTTATACAGATCGCCGTACTGCTCCTGATAATCGGAGAGGCGCTCACGCATATGGTTGAGAACATCCTGAGTGAACTCCTGGCACTTTTCGGTGGTCATGTCTGCGCGAACCCAGTTTGCATTGAGGCCTGCTTCGTTCATGCCGACAAGGCCGATGGTGGAGAAGTGGTTGTCAAATCCGCCGAGATAGTGCTTGGTGTAGGGGTAAAGGCCCTCGTCGAGGAGCTTGGTGATAACGGTGCGCTTAATCTTAAGGGAACGTGCCGCAATATCCATAAGCTTATCGAGGCGCTTGTAGAAGTCTGCTTCGTCGGTTGCAAGGTATGCAATGCGAGGCATATTGATGGTAACAACGCCGACAGAACCAGTGCTTTCACCGGAGCCGAAGTAACCGCCGGATTTCTTTCTGAGCTCGCGGAGGTCAAGGCGCAGACGGCAGCACATGGAGCGGACATCGTTGGGCTCCATATCGGAGTTGATGTAGTTGGAGAAATAAGGAGTGCCGTACTTTGCGGTCATCTCGAAGAGAAGCTTGTTGTTCTCGGTCTCGGACCAGTCAAAGTCTCTGGTGATGGAGTAAGTGGGAATGGGGTACTGGAAGCCGCGGCCGTTTGCGTCGCCTTCAATCATAATGTTGATGAATGCCTTGTTGACGATTGCCATTTCCTCTACGCAGTCGCCGTAGGTGAAGTCCATTTCCTTGCCGCCGACTATTGCGGGCATGTCCTTAAGGTCTGCGGGAACAGTCCAGTCGAGAGTGATGTTGGAGAAAGGTGCCTGAGTGCCCCAGCGTGAGGGAGTGTTGACGCCGAAGATGAAGGACTGGATGCACTGCTTGACTTCCTTGTAGGAAAGGTTATCAACCTTTACGAAAGGTGCAAGGTAGGTATCGAAGGAGGAGAATGCCTGAGCGCCTGCCCATTCATTCTGCATGATGCCGAGGAAGTTGACCATCTGGTTGCAGAGGGTGGAAAGATGGCTTGCCGGGGAAGAATTAATCTTGCCGGGGATGCCGAGACCCTGCTGGATGAGCTGCTTGAGGCTCCAGCCTGCGCAGTAGCCGGTGAGCATGCTCAGATCATGGATGTGCATATCGCAATTGCGGTGTGCTGCTGCGATTTCCTCGTCGTAAATCTCGCTGAGCCAGTAGTTTGCGGTGATAGCACCGGAGTTGGAAAGGATAAGGCCGCCGACGGAATAGGTAACGGTGGAGTTTTCCTTAACGCGCCAGTCAAGAACCTTAAGATAGCTATTAACGGTGTCCTTATAATCAAGGTAGCTGGACTTCATGTTGCGCAGTTTCTCGCGCTGCTTACGGTAGAGTATGTAAGCCTTTGCAACTGCCTCGTAGCCGCCGCGGGAAAGGACTGCCTCGACGCTGTCCTGAATATCCTCAACTGCTACATAGCCGTCCTTAATCTTGGGGATGAAGTCTGCAGAAACCTTGAGTGCAAGGAAGTCGATAATATTATCGGTGTACTCGGTTTCGGTTGCTTCAAAAGCCTTTTTGATTGCGTTTGCAATCTTGTTGATGTCAAAATCAACAATTTTGCCGTCGCGCTTGATAATCTGATACATTTTCTTTATCCTCCGTATTTCTCACACGCCGCGAACTTCTGCCGCAGGAACGTAGTTTTTTACTGTCTCGCATAACTCATGCATTTCGGATTCGTCGAATGCGGATAAACCCTCGCCTTTAAGAAGGTCACCCGAATCCTTAAACTGCTGCAGGTAATACTCTTTTGCACCTGCTATCCATTTTGCCGCCTCAGTAAGGCTTTCCTTTGTGTGAATTCCCTTGACCACTGTGGTGCGGAATTCATGCTCTGTTTCGCCCTTTAAAAGCATGTCCTTCGATTTTGCTATCGCATCGATGTCAATGTCGTCGCGTCCCACGGTCAGGCCGTAAAGCTCGGGCGAGTTTTTAATGTCCATGGCCACTCTGTCAACCAGCTTTTCATCCAGAATCTGCTCAAGCAGTTCGGGATTTGAGCCGTTTGTATCCAGTTTAATTCTGTAGCCCATGGCTTTAATCTCGCGCAGGAACTCGGGCATATCGCTGTGCAGGAGCGGTTCGCCGCCTGTTATTGCGACTCCGTCAAGCACGCCTTTGCGCTTTTTAAGGAAGCTCATAACGTCCTCGATGGGAAGCTCGCCTTCTTCTTTTACGCGTTTCGGGTCTACCAGAAGTGCGTTGTGGCAGAAGGGGCAGCGGAAGTTGCAGCCGCCCGTGAACAGCGTACATGCGACAGCACCGGGATAGTCCAGCAATGTAAGTTTTTGTACTCCGGTAATATGCATGATTTTCTCCTATTTTCTTTAGCTTGCTCACTATAGCATACCGCCAAAACAAAGTCAAGCAAAAGACACAAAATGTAGTAATTTTTACCGCTTTGTTACTAATGCGACCACAAAATATTGTGGTTTGCCACTTTTACGGTTTAAACCATATTTTCCGTTTTCTGGTTAGAAATTCGGGCTGTTTTTTCAAAAAACTCAGCAGTATCAATGCTTACAGCCGATAATAAAAAATGCCGTTTTCGCAAAATTCGGCGAAAACGGCTACACAAGATATTGTACTATATATTGTGGTGGGTCACAAGATGTAACACAAGAGTCCGGGCAGTTTAGAGGCCCAGCTTGGTGAATGCTTCCCAACTGCGGTGCATATAGGTTTCAAGTCCGATGGGCTCGCCGATATATTTCGGGTCTCTGCCGTCCTTAAGGAATTCCTCAATGAATTCCTTTCTTCCCGTTGTGTGCTTCACGGGTATACCCGTCATTTCGACGGTCTTTGCGAGAACATCATATCCTGCGCGGATATCGTCGGCGCTGGCGTAGTTGAGGAGGTTGGAGTTATTTACAAAGCCTGTCACCTTCTGGCGTGCAAACTCTTCCATATCCTCCTTAAGCTTAATAATTTTCTCGGGAGTTTCGCTCATAGGCCTGAATACATTAACGATATCGTAAACTTCAAGCTGACCGGGCTCGAGTGCCGCAAAGTCCTGATGATAGCGACCAAGGGAAAGTGCGCCTGCGGAGTCGCCGCCTACATCGAAGATACAAAGATCCCAGTCGCCTGCGAATGCGGATGCAACCGCGGCGGACATATTGCTGGGAGTAACGCCCTGACCTGCGAAGGTGGGAGAAACGAGGTTTACCTTCTTGTCGGAAAGCACGTCAACTCTGTCAGACATGCGGAAATAGTCATTAACCTTATCGAGGTCAACAACAAGAGTGTTGAGTCCCTTTTCAGCGGAATTGACTGCCAGGTTAATTGCAATCTCAGTTTTGCCTGAGCCGTAGTTGCCAATAAGAATAATAAACTTCTTCATTTTATTTACCAGCCTTTGCATTTACTTTTGCAAGAAATTTTTCGTTCTGAATGATGAAGCGTTCGTGTCTTCCCTGACCGATGAGTCCTGCCTCATCATACGCCTTTACCTCGAACACAAGTCTGCGGCGGTCAATCTCAACAAGCTCGGATTCTGCCCAGACCTTCATGCCGAGAGGGGTTGCCGCGTCGTGGCTAATCTCAATCTTTGTGCCGACTGTTCCCTGCCCCTCTTCGAGGAAAGGCGCAACGGAAGCCTGCGCCGCCTGCTCCATAAGACCTATCATATTTGGAGTTGCAAAAACATCGAGTGAGCCGGAGCCCACAAATTTTGCCGTATTTGTATCGTTAACTACAGTTTCAACTCTGCCCTTTATTCCGATTTCCATGAGGTTTCTCCTTTTACATTATATATATGTAATTTACCACAACTCCGCATTAATCGCAATAAAAAAGAGCTCAGTAAAAACTGAGCTCTTTAAATATGTATGAATTACTTCAGGTTTGCCTTGATGACGTTTGCGAGAATGGTCATGCCCTTCTCGATTTCTTCTTCGTTCAGCTTGGAGTAGTTCAGACGCAGGCAGTTCTTCTGCTCGCCGTTGGGGAAGAAGCCCTCGCCGGGAACGTATGCAACGTTCTGCTTCAGGCACTCGTCAGCCATAACCTTGGTGTCGATGTAGTCGGGA
>JAZLFI010000088.1:0-1101 GCA_045615725.1 Oscillospiraceae bacterium | reverse complement strand
TTTTACAAATGTAATTCTCTGTGCTTTGCCGCCTGCTTCAACGCTTTCTTTTTCGCTGACAAATGCGGCAGGCAGAAGCTGATTATTTGCCTGACTTCTGAAAATATAGCTTCTGCGGTTGCCGATGATTCCCGTGAGGGTGTAGGTCTTTTTAACGGTTTCGGTCAGATATTTGTTGCCCGATTGGATTTTCAGGTTCAGCGTGATTTTATCGCCGACCGCGGCTTTCAGCTTCATTCGCACGGCGGCGTCTTCTTCAAGAGCGATTTCGCCTGCGTTTTCGGGGTATCTGCCTTCAATAACGCGGGTGTAATACATCCCGTTTGCTTCGTTGCTCATCTTTGCAACAGATGTTCCCGCACTTTCATCTTCCGAGAATAAATAGCCTAAATTTTCGCCGTCGGCATAGTCGGTAATATCAAGTGCTTCAATGCCGTCTTTCAGCGTGTCGTCGGTCATGCCGAAAAATATTTCATTCTGATAACCGTTCTGCTGATATGTAATATCCTTGATACCCTTTGAAATGCTCGATATAAGGAACATTGAGCCCGAGGAAAAAACCATGGCGAGAATTATGCTGACTATCATTAAAGCGTACTGCTTTTTTCTTGTTTTCAGGTTTCCGAAAGCAAGGGTGTTTACGGTTGGCATCTTCATTTTGATTCCGCCTCCGCTTTTGTGTCTCTGACAATTTTTCCGTCTTCAAGGGTGAGGATTCTGTCTGCCTGCTCTGCAACGGATAAATCGTGAGTTACCATAATCAGCGTTATGCCGAATTCATGACTGACATATTTAAGCAGAGATAAAACCTCTCTGCCTGTTTTACCGTCAAGGTTTCCCGTCGGCTCGTCGGCGAAAAGGATTGACGGCTTGTTAGCGATTGCACGGGCAATGGCTATTCTCTGCTGCTGACCGCCCGAAAGCGCGGAGGGCAGGTGAGAAAGCCTGTCGCCGATATTAAGCACCTCGATTATTTTGTTGATGTATTCCTCGTCGGGCTTCTTTTTATCAAGCATAACGGGCAGAAGTATGTTTTCATATCCCGTCAGCTCCTGCACAAGATTGTATGATTGGAAAACAAATCCGAAGCGTCTGCGGCGA
>JAZLFI010000087.1:0-11372 GCA_045615725.1 Oscillospiraceae bacterium | reverse complement strand
GTCCAGCTGTAACGCATGGAGTTCTGGGACATCTCGAGACCGGAGGTAGCAACGCCGCCTGCGTTGGATGCCTTGCCGGGGGTGTAGAGGAGGCCTGCGCCGCGGACTGCATTGATTGCGCCGGGGGTCAGAGGCATGTTTGCGCCTTCGAATACTGCGAATGCGCCGTTAGCAATAAGTGCCTTTGCGCCGTCTTCGTCCATCTCGTTCTGAGATGCACAAGGCATAGCGATGTCGCACTTTACGTTCCAGATGTTCTTGCAGCCTCCAACATACTGTGCGCCTGCAACTTCGTCAGCATAGACGGAGATGCGCTCTCTTCTCTTCTGCTTGATGTCGAAGAGAACCTTGAGGTCGATGCCGTTGGGGTCATAGATGTAACCCTTGGAGTCGCTCATTGCGACAACCTTGCCGCCGAGTTCGTAGCACTTCTCAGCGCAGTACTGAGCAACGTTGCCGGAACCGGAAACGATAACTTCCTGGCCCTCGAAGGACTTGCCGTTGTACTTAAGAACTTCGTCGGAGAAGTAGCAGATGCCGTAGCCGGTAGCCTGGGTACGTGCGAGGGAGCCGCCGTAGGTAAGGCCCTTACCGGTGATAACGCCGCCTTCGAAGCGGTCAACGATCTTCTTGTACTGGCCGTACATGAAGCCGACTTCGCGTGCACCAACACCGATGTCGCCTGCGGGAGTATCGGTGAACTGGCCGATGTGTCGGTAGAGCTCAGTCATGAAGCTCTGGCAGAAACGCATAACCTCTGCATCGGACTTGCCCTTGGGGTCGAAGTCGGAGCCGCCCTTGCCGCCGCCCATGGGGAGGGTGGTCAGGGAGTTCTTCAGAATCTGCTCGAAGCCGAGGAACTTGATAACGGAAAGGTTTACAGAGGGATGGAAACGCAGACCGCCCTTGTAGGGGCCGATTGCGGAGTTGAACTGTACGCGGTAGCCGCGGTTTACATGGGTAACACCATTGTCGTCAACCCAGGGAACGCGGAACATAATCATACGCTCGGGCTCTACGAAACGCTCGATGAGGCCGGCCTTTTCCCATTCGGGGTGCTTGTCAACGACGAGCTGAAGGCTCTCGAAAACTTCTTCAACAGCCTGCAGGAACTCGGGCTGGTCGGGGTCACGCTGCTTAACGTCAGCGAGAACTCTGCTAAGATACTCATTAGTGATCATTAGATTTTCTCTCCTAATCTTAATTTTTGTGAAAGTTAATTTCACATAACTCAACAGCTTGATTTTACTACTAGTTTCCAAAAGCGGCAAGTGTCATTATTACTAAATTATTACTGATTAAAACAAGCATATTTGACAACAACAATTTACATTGTAAAAGCACCGCGAAAAACCGACAAAACTACTTGTATTTTGCTATTGACAAATTACGCAAAGGAATATATTATCAAAGCTGTAATTATTCAAACGCATAAAATGAGCGAGAGGGATGACGAAAATGAATAGCATCTATTCTAAAATCGAATATAAGAAAAAGGCACCTCATTGTAGCGAATGCGGAGCAATTTTTCTTCCTTGCGAGGAAATTTTCACTTGGGAGAGTGGAAGAAGCTGTTTGCTGCTCTGCGCCGACTGCTTCGATAATCAGGTCAATGAACTGAGCCGTTTTGAGATAGCCGAACTTATAGGCAGTGACGTCTACATATGCGGGATGTAAAAAAGGAACGGCAGAGCCGTTCCTTTGGGTAGATTACTTTTTAAATAGGCCTTTGAGCTTGCCCTTAATGCCGGTGGGCTCAATTTCGGGAAGCTTGCCGTCACGACCCTCAAGGAGTATCCAGGGAAGAACGATATTGTCGTAAGTGATTTCAAGCTTTCCCTCGCCGACAGGCCGTGCTGTGACGACCATCTTGCGTACCTTGAACTCAAAGCTGTCGGCATCGACGATGGTACCGTTTACGCTGTACTTTGCGGTGTACTTAACTCCATCCTCAACATCCTCCCATTTGAGGTCGTCGGGCTTTGTAATGTCGGATGCAAACATATCGAGGAACTCATTGAGCTCGGGATTGAAGTGGCGCATCTGATTTACGAAATTCTTTGCGTAAGGCTCAGTGGGGCTTTTCTTGCTGTCGTAGTATGCGGCATTTGCCTGATAATCGATATCGAAATACTGATTGTCCTTGCGAATTCTTTTCATTGGAAATCCTCCTTACTTTTTCGTGTCGAACAGACCACGGATGATTGCGGTAGAGCCGGAGCGCATTACAGAGCTGAGCGCATTGGTAGCGGCGCGCTTAATAATGGTAGCGGTATCGGTTTTCTTACCGCCTGCGACAGAGTTTACCATGTTGGTGGTGACGGAACGGGCGACGGAGGAGGCGGCATTGGTAGCTGCTCTCTTAACGACGTTCTTTCTTTTGCGGGCTTCCTTTTCGGCCTCTTTTTCAGCCTTCGCGGCCTCCTTCTCGGCGGCCTTTGCAGCTGCGGCTTCTTCCTTTGCCTTTGCCTTGGCTTCCTCGGCTTCAATGGCTTCCTGTTCCTGCTGAGCCTTGAGCTCCTCGGTGGCCTTCATGATAATCTCGTATGCGGATTCGCGGTCAACGGTTGAACGGTACTTAAGCTCAAATTCGCTTGTAACGATGAGCTGCTTTACATATTCGGCATCGGCAGGACCCATAAGGCTCTGGGGAGGAAGAATTTTTGCCCGCTCAACGATTGTGGGGATGCCCTCCTCGTCAAGGAAGCTTACGAGAGCTTCGCCCACACCGAGCGCCATAAGCGCATCCTCGGTATCGAATGCCTCGTTTGCTCTGAAGGCATCAGCCGCGGCACGGACAGCCTTCTGCTCTGCGGGGGTATACGCTCTCAGCGCGTGCTGAATGCGGTTTGAAAGCTGGGCGAGAACGTCGTCGGGAATATCGGAGGGTGACTGGGTTACGAAGTAAACGCCGACCCCCTTGGAGCGGATGAGCTTTACGACCTGCACCAGCTTCTGAACGAGAGCTTTGGGAGCATCGTCGAAGATAAGATGTGCTTCGTCGAAGAAGAATATCATGCGGGGCTTTTCAAGGTCGCCGACCTCGGGAAGCTGTTCAAACAGCTCAGTCAGCATCCAAAGCAGGAATGTCGCGTAAACAGTGGGGCTCTGGATGAGCTTTGCGCTGGAGAGAATGTTTATAAAGCCGCGTCCGTCAAAGTCGGTGCGCATCCAGTCGCGGATGTCAAGCTCGGGCTCACCGAAGATGCATTCGCCGCCCTCGGATTCAAATGTCAGCAGTGCGCGCTGAATTGCGCCGATGCTTGCGGTGGAAACATTGCCGTACAAGGTGGTGAATTCCTCGTGGTTGTCGCCGACGTAGCGAAGCATTGCACGCAGGTCCTTGAGGTCGATGAGAAGCAGACCGTGTTCGTCCGCAACCTTGAATACGATGTTGAGAACACCCGTCTGAACGTCTGTCAGCCCGAGGAGTCTGGCAAGCAGGGTGGGTCCCATGCTCGAAACGGTTATGCGTACGGGATGACCGACCTCGCCGAATATATCCCAGAAGCGGGTGGGGTAGGCCTTGTACTCCCAGCCCTCGATGCCGAAGGAGGCTATACGGCTTTGCATATTCTCGCTGTCAGCGCCGGGACGGCACATTCCCGAAAGGTCGCCCTTTACGTCAGAGAAGAATACTGGCACACCCATATCCGAGAAAGATTCTGCAAGAACTTTCATGGTTATGGTCTTGCCGGTGCCGGTAGCGCCTGCGATAAGACCATGGCGGTTAGCCATCTCGGGGCGTAGATAAAGATTTATATCGGATTTTGCAATCCAGATTTTACCATCGTAAAACATGAGGAAACCTCCTGCTTTTTATAGTCAGGTACAATATACCATATATAAATATTGTCTGTAAAGATTAAGCATAAAAAACACCCGATATGCAAAGCAAATCGGGTGATTGGATGATTTAATTCATCGCTTGCGTCCTGCAAGCAGGAATACAATTCCGAGTACGGTGAAAAAGCCCAGACCGAGTATGGCAACGTTTCCGTCGGCGTGATACGTCCAGTCGGTAAAATCGATGCTGTACCATCCGCTTCCGCCCTCGAGAAGCTTGTTAAGAACACCGTTGAGTCCGAATAAATGCAGACCCGTGAATATGCTGTCAATGCCAAGCTTCTGCATTCTTCCGAAGGGGAGAAGCTCAACAAGACCGTAGCCTATGAGGAGGATAAAGCAGTAACCGCCGCACTTAAGCGCAAGAGGCAGGTCAAACTTAGCATATGCACAGATACAAAGCAGCATTATCAGTGTGAGCAGAACAAGCCCCACTGCATATGTAATGAATAGATATTTTGAAATTCCCTCGTATTTTTCCTCACCCATATAGCGGGACTGATGCTTAAACAGCACGGGATAGAAAAACATAAAGTATCCCAGCACAGTTGCGGAGACCGAAATCCAGAACCAGTTACCGCCCGTGTAGATACAGCAGGTGAGGAAGAGAATAATAAGACTTCCCAGCGTCGTGCCGAGGAATATCGCAAACTTGCCGCGGCTGAAAAATCGGGTGCAGGTCGGTATAAAGGTAAAACCGCAGAGGCAGGATGCAGCAACAACAAAAAACCATGAGAGTTTTTTGTTAACGGCGATATTGACTATGAAGCAGATGATGATTGCCAGCGCGTAAGCGATTACAAAGGAATAAAAAATCGTGTTCTTAATGCGGTTAAATTTCTGCGCGTCAAGCTTCATGGCGCGGTACTCGGTGTCGTTGGAGCTTTCAATAAGCTCGTGCTCGTTTACATCGAGGCAGGTGCATAAGCAAGGTATCATGGTTATGTCGGGGAAATTTATTCCGCGCTCCCACTTTGATACTGCGGTGACATCAATCATGAGCATATCCGCAAGCTCTTTCTGGGTGAGTTTCTTCTCAAGGCGTTTTTCTTTTATAAAGTTTCCGAATTTGTTTTTATCCAAGAAAACAAGCTCCTTTCAAAATTTTCCGATCGGCTTGTGACTTGAGAATAACCCATTATGCCAACAAGGTCAATAGCCGCAAAAGCCACATTGAAAATACAGGGTTTTCTGACCTCACGCCATATAAAAAAGGCTCAACCCGTTTGGGTTAAGCCTTGTGAATATCATTTTGCGCTGTCGGCAAGCTCGAGGATTTCCTTGCGGTAATCCCATTTTGCTTCGAGTTCTTCCTCGTCGGGTTCAATCTCTTCCTCAGCGCGGTGCTTGTTTTCGCTGATAATCGCGGGAACAACAGCCGCCGCCATAATGGCAAGACTGCCGACAATCTTAACAGTCAGCGAGATGTAACCCTTGTCGGGAATGAGGTGACAAAGCACGGTGTCCGTGACACCCAGAACACCCATGCCGATGAAAACAGTGAGGAAATTGCGCTTCGTGAGAAGCTTTTTAAGCGGGATATCGGGAAATACCGCCTTGACTGTCAGAACGACTGCAAGAAGCAGAAGAGCCGCCGCAACGACCCATTTGAGTATAACGGCAAATGCGGGGGACAGAACTCCCGACCATACGAGATTAAGAAGACTTGTAATGCCCCAACCGATACCCCAGAGGGGCACGCCGATTACGGCACGCACAGCCTGCGGCATACGCAGTATTCTGCGGCGCAGTCTTGCGCGGAAGCTGAGCTTTTCTTCGGTTTCCTCGTCGGGCTGTGATGCGTCGCCGCCGTCATCGTCGGGGTCAACGTCGGGTGCGGCATATTCAACCGCAACGGCAGGAGGTGCCAAAGCCGCGTCTTCTTCGTCGCTTAAAAGCTCTGCGGGGGAGGAGAACGCGCTGCTCACGAGCATGCCCGCGGCAGCTGCAAGTGCAACGGCTTTTTTCGCTGCTTTCTTTTCATTATCTTTTTTGCTCATTGGTGTTCCTTTCACAAAAACATGATAACGGAAATTGCTGTTTTCAGCCCGATTATACCATGTGTTCAGCGGAAATTGTTACGGGAAAGTTAAATTTTGCACTTAGGAGCATTTGGAAAGTCCTTAATCCTGAGGCTGTTTTCTCAAATCATATCTCCAAACCGCCAGTATGTACGATATGAGCGCGAAGCTCTCAACAAGGGCGGTTGAGTATGAACCGCTCAAAAGGTCATAGCTGAGCCAGAACGGTGAATTTACGAGGTAGAGGAAACGGGTTTTCTTCAAATCGTGAGTCCATAGCGCGAGGGTGGTAAGACACATGGCAACGGCGGGGAAAATACTGCGGATGCCCTCCCAGGTGACGATTGAATTGAGAACGAAGAGCACGAGGAACAGCCACAGCCATATCTTTTTCTTTGCCCACGCTCTGTCGTTATATGCAAATACGATACTGCGCGCAAAGCTTATTATGTTTGTCGCCGCCGCGGTAGCCGCACCGAGAACACTGTAGTGAATAAGCCATAGGGCACAGGCGATTGCCTGAGCGGCGAGAATGATTTTTCTGTTGTTGAACTGAACGGAAGAAAGCACTATAAGACTGCCCAGCAGTCCGATTGCCTGATTCAGCCAGAATCCGATTTCCACCGAAGCGCCTCCATAAATATTAATGTAATAAGTTTACCACGGCAAAAGCCATAATTCAATAATTGACAGCGAAGCCGCCCCACCAAAACAAAGAGGACAAGCTTTCGCTTATGACTGAGTAAAATAATCTCGGTTGTGTCCCTGCCCTGCATGGGGAGAGCCCGAGAGGGGATTGGTTATTCCCTCTCGGTAAAATTTAATAATTGACAGCGTAGCTGTCCTCACCAAAACAAAGAGGACAAGCATTCGCTTGTCCTCTTTGTTTTGGTGGGGGATGGTGGATTCGAACCACCGAAGGCATTGCCAGCAGATTTACAGTCTGTCCCCTTTGGCCACTCGGGAAATCCCCCAAATATATTCGGTTGTGCATGCTCACGATGGAGCTGGTGGACGGACTCGAACCCCCGACCTGCTGATTACAAATCAGCTGCTCTACCAACTGAGCTACACCAGCACAATACCGGCTCGACTATCATAGCAAACCGAGTTAGTTTTGTCAACACCAAATTTGTATTTTTTAAAATTTTTCCCACGGAGGTATACATGATGAATCTTAACGAACTTTCCGAACAATACAGGGCAAGCGGAGAAGCCTGCAGGATAAGAGCAAAACAGCTGACGGAGGTGCTGAAAACGGAGAAAATGCCCGAAATGGAGCGCATGCGTCTGCGTCGGAGAATATGCATTCTCATGACAATGGCACGGGAGAGTGCCGCAACCGCAAAATATCTTAAAAACTACTACGGAGATGATGAAAATGGAAAACACGAACATGTTTGCAAGGGAAGAAGAGTATCAGTTACTGCGCCGATTTCTGAAAATGATGGTAAGTGCGGACAGGGGCGGTCTTGCCGAGTCGGTAAGATGCTCAATAGAGGAGGATCTGACCCCGCGCCAAAGACAGCTTGTTTCTATGTACTACCTGGAGCAAATGCGCATGCAGGATATAGCCGACGAGCTTAACATACATATCAGCACAGTATCCCGAACGCTCAAGCGCGCGAGGGACAATATGAAAAACCACCTGCAGTACAGCGGCAGGGCTGTTCTCGAGGCATTCGGCGACTGATTTGAAATTGTGGCGCATATATGGTAGAATAAATGTATCCTGAATAAGGAGAGAAAGATATTTGAAGACAAAGAAAAAGAATAAGCTGCTGCATAAGCTGATGCTTCTCTTTACTATCATAGTTGTTGTGGGACTTGTGCTTATCGTCACAAGGCATCGGAGTTCGCCCGATGACCCAATTGTTGTTGACCCTCATTTCGGCATGGTGGAGGTCTTTAACGGCGAAAGCAACGTATGGATTATCCCTGAAGAGTCAATGCCCGTAAACGAGTTTACAAAAGAGGATTTCTCCATCGGAGAAAGCGGCATACCCTGCTATAACGGAACAAAGTATGCAAGCTTCCGTGGAGTTGATGTTTCCGAGCATCAGGGCGATATCGACTGGGAGCAGGTAAAAGAAAGCGGCATTAAATTTGCCATCATCAGAGCCGGCGGCAGAGGCTACGGCGAAGAGGGAAAGCTTGTTGCCGACGAAAAGTTTGCCGAAAACCTTGCTGGCGCCAAAGCCGCAGGACTCAAGGTCGGCGTTTACTTCTTCTCTCAGGCGACAACAAAGGACGAGGCGGTAGAAGAGGCAAAGTTTGCCCTTGGCTTAATTGATGGCGCGGAGCTTCAGCTCCCCGTATATTTCGACTGGGAGCACATAGTTGTCGGCGAGCCTGCGAGAACGGATAAGGTCAGCGGCTCGATAGCAACCGACTGCGCAATAGCCTTCTGCGACACAATCACAGCCGCGGGCTATAAAACCGGCATATACACAAATCTTGACATGAGCTATTACGGCTATAAGCTCGACCGCTTATCGGACTACAATTTCTGGACTGCCGCCGTCGGCAGCTATCCCTATTCATACTACGCATTCTCCATATGGCAGTATAGCTTCGAGGGCAATATCCCCGGCATACAGCAGCCCTGCGATATGGATATGATGTTTGTAGAGTATAAGTAAAACAAAAACTCCACCTCAAGAGGTGGAGTTTTTGTTATGTATCGTCTTCCATGAATTCGGGAATTTCAAGGGGAGGAGGAGCACCGTTTTTCGAAGCCTCGATTGCGGCCTTTGCCGCCTCAAGCTCTTCGCGCATCTCATCGATTTTTCTCTCGCTCTCTTCAACTTCCTTGAAGAGAATCTCAAACTTGCCCTCGGCGTTGCCCTTGTTTTCATCGTAGTAGAGGTGACCGATTTCGGTGAAGATTTTCTTCTGTTCCTCGACCTCGCCGTTTATCTGCATGTTGAGCCTGCCGATTACGGCATAGCACCTTGCAGTGGTGCTTCCGCGGTCATAGGCATCTTTAATCTTGCCGCTTTCGGCAAAGTCCTTTGCCTTTGTGCCGAGTGCGTTTATAGTGCCCTTAATCATGCTCTTGTAATCCGCCATCGCTTGTCTCCTCTTTGGATTTTTCTGTTTCTTCCGTTTCCGCCGCTCCTGCCTGCTTAATCTCGTTCACAAACAGAGGACGTTCTTTCCACTTAGCCTTTTTTACAAGAATTATAATCGCCGCGATTGCGCTGATTGCGGCAAGAAGCTGGGAAATTCTTATGTCCGTTGAGCCGAGATAAAGACTGTCGGTCCTCAGACCTTCAATCCAGAATCTGCCCAGACCGTACCACAGAACATAGCTCCAGAAATACTGACCGTCGAACTTTCGCTCTTTCTTCTTTGAAAGGGTGTGCAGAATGATAAAACCGATAACGTTCCAAAGGCTTTCGTAAAGGAATGTGGGATGTACGAAAATTGTTGCACCCGAGGAAAGGGTGAGACCCATGCGGCAAAAAATGCCCGTGAGTCCGCCGAATGCCTCGCGGTTTATGAAGTTGCCCCAGCGACCGATTGCCTGACCAATGAGCAGACCGAAGACCATAAGGTCGCCGAGAGCGAATAGCCTTTTCTTTCTAATCTTGCACCATACTATTGCCGTAATTATGCCGAAGATAATGCCGCCGTAAATGGCAAGACCGCCGTCGCGTATGGCGAAAATCTTGTCGGGGTTTACGGAATAGTAGTCGAGCTTAAACAGCACATAGTAAAGTCTTGCGCCGATGATGCAGATGGGAATGATGAAGATTAAAAGCTCGTATAAATCGTCGGCGGTGAAGCCGAATTCCTCTGCACGGTGTGCGCAGTAAAGGGCGGCGAGAATAAAGCCGCAGGCAATTATAACGCCGTAGTAGTAGATGTTAAAATTGCCGATTGTGAAGTATGATGGAGGATTAACCGTAAAATCCCCGAACATGGGAAATGATATTGCGGAATCTCTCGTGACAGTAGCCAGAACATCCATAGTCAGCACCTCATTTCAGAGGATTGAGGACGCTCATTGCAAGCTTTGCGTCCGCCATGTTGTATGTGAGGAAGTCCTCGCATTCCTTAATATCAATATCGTTCAGGATTTCGAATGCATCAAGACTGCAATAGCCGCTCAGCGCGCCTGTTGCGAGTGAAACGGAGATGCTGTCGAAATCCTCAAGACCTCTGAGGCGTGCGCCGTAGGAGGCTTTTTTTGCGCGTTCGAATGCGGCTTTATCGATGCCATTAGCCTTGACGGAGGCAATCTCCGCCTTGATTTCACTGAGAACTCTCTGTGGGTCGGGGCTTTCGCCGCCGATGAGAATGGTTGATGTGCCTGCGGTGAAATCAATTTCATATTCGTAGTCGCGGTTTAAAATTCCCTCGGCGTAAAGTCTGTTATAGAAGCTGCCCGATGAGCCGAACACGGTTCGCAGTGCGAGGGCGGAAACAATCTTCTGCCGCTGAAGCGCATCTCCGTCGGGAGCGGGAGTGACCTTTGCGCCGACGTAAAACTGGGGCGCGGAAACCTCCATGTTTTCCTCGTGATAGGTGCTGGTGGGGTATTCACTTTCCTTTTCGCCGAAGTCGGTTTCGGGGATTTCCGACTTTTCTTCGGTGAGCATTTCCTCGGCAATATCGAAAATCTCCTGAGGCTCAAAATCGCCTGTGACGCAGAGCACCATGTTAGACGGTGCATAGAATGCCGCGTGGCAGTTATAAAGAGTATCGCTTGTTATCTCCGCGATGCTCTCAACCGTGCCTGCGACCTGGTCGCGTACGGGGTTGTGCTCATAGAGCATACGCATGAGTCGGTTATATACAACGTAGCCCACGCTGTCCTCGACCATGCCTATCTCCTGACCGATGATGCCCTGCTCCTTATCAACACTCTCGGGAGTGAAATAGGGAGTGGACACAAACTTTAAGAGCATGCGCAGGTTCTCGTGGAACTTCTGCGTGCAGTCGAAATAGTATGCTGTAATGCCGCTTGAGGTGAATGCGTTGGGCTGAGCTCCGTTTGCGGAGAGAACGTTCAGCGCGTTGTCGCCGTCGGGCATGTCAAACATCTTGTGCTCAAGGAAATGGGCAACGCCTGCGGGAGTGTCGTGCCACTCGCCGTTGAGCTTAAATCTTCTGTATGCGCCGCCGTATTTTGTAGCGAATACGGCATAGCCCAGCTTAAACCCGGGCTTGCGGTCAACTATTATCTGCAATCCGTTTTTCAGAGTTTCGCAGTATAGAGTTTCTCCGATTTTATCAAATTTTTTTACAATCATTCTTCGTCGCCCTCCCCGCCGTCGGAATCAAGGAAGTAAATCGCATCACAGACAACGCTGTTTGCAACCTTCATAACATCGTCAAGGCTTACGCTGTCAACAAGCTCTGCCAGCTCCATGGGGTCAAAGTCAAGACCGTCGAGAGCGTTTGCAAGATAGAAGCCCTCAAGCTCACCCTGAGAGTCCATAGCCGCGCGCAGGGAAGAGGAAACACTGCTCTTTGCCGCGTTAAGCTCATCGTCGG
>JAZLFI010000086.1:0-3557 GCA_045615725.1 Oscillospiraceae bacterium | reverse complement strand
TGAAAATAGATTCTATTGCAAACGGTATCGTTATCGACCATATCACCGCAGGTCAGGGCATGAAGCTTTATGAGCTTCTGGGGCTTGATAAGCTCGACTGCTCGGTTGCGATTATAAAAAACGCAACCAGCAAAAAATGCGGCAAAAAGGATATTATCAAAATTGACGCGGATATCCCCGTAAACCTTGATGTTATCGGCTATGTTGACCCCGGCGCAACCGTAAACGTTATAAAAAACGGCGAGCTTGTTGAAAAGCGCGCCATCGAGATGCCCGAAATCCTCACCGATGTTATTAAGTGCAAAAACCCGCGCTGTATAACCTCCGTCGAGCAGGAGCTAAAGCACATGTTCAAGCTCACCGACAGGAAAAATAAGGTTTACCGCTGTGTATACTGCGAGGCGAAAGCAAAATGAAAAAACGGCTGACATTTGTCAGCCGTTTTTTGTTATCTGATATCCATTTCAAGATAGGGAAGTCGCCTTGCGGTTGCGCGGTATGCAGGACGCATAATGCGCTCGCAGGTGGTGACCTCTTCGATGCGGTGTGCACACCAGCCTGCAATTCTCGCAACGGCGAAAAGGGGAGTGAAAAGCTCTGTGGGAATGCCGAGCATGTTATAGACAAAGCCAGAGTACATATCCACATTCGCGCAGATGGGAACATTGAGCTTCTTGCGCTCCATAATCTCCTGTGCGCCAAGCCTTTCGACTCGCTCAATAAGCTCGAAATCCTCAAGACAGCCCTTGTGCTCGGCAACGGTCTTTGCGTACTTCTTTATCATAACCGCGCGGGGGTCGGATACGGTGTAAACCGCGTGGCCGAGGCCGTAGATTTTGCCCGAGTGATCGCCGACCTCGCCGTCGAGAATTTTTTTGACATAGACGGCAAGCTCATCGTCGTCGGCGATGTCATTCACATTAGCTTTTATGTCGTCAAACATCTCCATGACCTTGGCATTGGCACCGCCGTGTAAGGGGCCTTTCAGTGAACCGACTGCGCCTGCGATTGCGCTGTATGTATCGGTGCCTGTGGAGCTCATTGCGCGGCAGGTAAATGTTGAGTTATTGCCGCCGCCGTGCTCTGCGTGGAGAATCATCATAAGGTCGAGAAGGTGAGCTTCCTCGGGAGTGTAGCTTTTATCCTTGCGGAGCATGCGCAGGAAGTTTTCGGAGCTTGAAAGCTCGGGCTTGGGATTGTGAATATAAAGAGATTTATTATCAAAGTGGTGGCGCTTTACCGCGTATGCCGTGGAAACGATTGCGGGGAAACGGGCGATAAGCTCTATGGACTGGCGCATGAGGTTCTCGATTGAGTTGTCCTCGGGTGCAGGGTCGTAGGTGTAGAGCGCCATGACACAGCGGGAAAGAATGTTCATGACATTGCTTCCCGAAACCTTTAATATCATATCCTCGGAAAAACCGTCGGGCAGGGGACGTGTGTTGGCGAGAATGGTGTTGAAGTTTTCAAGCTGCTGTTTGTTGGGGAGCTTTCCCATGAGCAGAAGATACGCAACCTCTTCATAGCCGAAGGTTCCGTTACGGCTGTGGGAATCGACAATATCCATGACGCTGATGCCGCGGTAGTAAAGGTCGCCGGGGACGGGAACGCGGTTTCCGTCCTCAATGTGGTAGCCCTGAACGCTTCCGATATTGGTAACGCCTATGAGAACACCGGTGCCGTCATAGTTTCTCAAGCCCTTGTGCACGTCAAGGTTGGAATAGTATTCCGAACCGATGAGGTATTCGTTTTTGATATCCTTGCAGAAATCGTGTATGTATCCGTTTAATACGTCAACTGACTCGTTCATTGTATTGCCTCCGATTTCTTTAATATGTATGCAATTATACGCACTTGATGCGAATTTTGCAAGTTAATTTTAAAATTACTGCAAAATAGCCTAAAACAGCTCTCTACATAAGGGCTGGGTTTGTTTAATTATGCAATTTTAACTAAAAATATTTGCATTTTCTTGCATGATGTAAATCGATGTGATATACTCGGACCATAACTGATACTATTATTTCGGAGGCATGTATTATGATAAAGCTTCACGATTCGGGAGTTTTCTGGATAAACGGCAAGCCCTGCACGGACTGCACATCGGATGCAGCCGCAGGCAGGAATAAAACCATGGCGGCAGGCATACTGCGAGGCCACAATATTAATAATGACGGGGATAAGCTTCAGATTAAGTTTGACAGCCTTATCTCCCATGATATTACCTATGTGGGAATTATCCAGACTGCAAAGGCCTCCGGACTTGAAAAGTTCCCGATTCCTTATGTAATGACCAACTGCCACAATAGCCTCTGCGCTGTGGGGGGCACCATTAATGAGGACGACCATGTGTTCGGACTCTCCGCCGCGAAGAAATACGGCGGCATATACGTCCCTGCAAATCAGGCGGTAATTCATCAGTATGCACGTGAGATGATGGCAGGCTGCGGCAAAATGATTCTCGGCAGCGACAGTCACACCCGCTACGGCGCACTGGGCACCATGGGCGTGGGTGAGGGCGGCCCCGAGCTTGTAAAACAGCTTTTAGAGCGCACATATGACATAGCATCTCCTGCAGTTGTGCTCATATATCTGACGGGAAAGCTCAATCCCGGTGTAGGTCCTCACGACGTGGCAATCGCACTTTGCGGAGCAACCTATAAAAACGGTTTTGTGAAAAACAAGGTGCTGGAGTTCGCAGGCCCCGGCGTAAAAAACCTCTCCATGGACTACCGCATCGGCATCGACGTAATGACCACCGAAACGGCATGCCTGAGTTCTGTGTGGGTAACCGACGAAAAGGTTGAGGAATATCTCAGAAACCACGGCAGAGAAAATGAGTATAAATCAATGAGCCCTGAAGAGGGAGCATATTATGATGCCTTTATCGAAATCGACCTCAGCACCATAGTGCCCATGGCGGCATTGCCCTTCCATCCCTCCGAGGCATATACCATAGCCGAGCTGAAAGCCGACGGCGGCGATATTCTCCGCGAGGTTGAAGCCCGTGCAAGAAAGCAGTTCGGAGAGAACATCGACTTTGACCTTGTGCATAAGATTAAAGACGGCAAGCTTATGCTCGACCAGGGAATTATAGCAGGCTGTGCAGGCGGCATGTTTGACAACATTGCCGAAGCTGCCGCGATTTTAGACGGACACGATATCGGATGCGGTGCGTTCTCCATGAGCATTTATCCGCCCAGCATCCCAGTCAATCTTGAGCTTATCAAGAGCGGCGTTCAGCAGAAGCTTCTCGAAAGCGGAGTGCTGTTCAAGCCCTGTTTCTGCGGCCCCTGCTTCGGTGCAGGTGATGTTCCTTCCTGCGGTGGGCTTTCCGCTCGCCATACTACCCGAAACTTCCCCAACCGCGAGGGCTCTAAGCCTGCGGAGGGACAGCTTGCATCCGTTATGCTTATGGACGCGCGCTCCATTGCCGCAACCGCGAGAAATCACGGCGCACTGACCGGCGGCGACGAGTTTGAATATGAGATGCCCTCAGTCAGCGGCAAGAGCTTTGATAAAAATGTCTACTCCAAGCGCGTTTACTTCGGCTTCGG
>JAZLFI010000085.1:0-2270 GCA_045615725.1 Oscillospiraceae bacterium | reverse complement strand
CTTTTGCAGGCACACAAAACCCATGCCGATAAGTCCGATTACCGCCGCGGAGATATTGTATTTATCCGGCTTGCGCTTATATATTCCCCAATAGAGGAACGGCACGAGAATACAATAGGTTGCGGTTAAAAAAGCGTTCTTACCGGGGCTTGTAAACACAAGGCCGTAGGTCTGAACTGTGTAGGCTGTTGCAAGGAATGTTCCCATGAGCGCACCGCCCTTGAGATACTGCTTGTCAATCTTTTTAAGCCGCGGAATTACAGCAAGGAACACTACAACCGCCGCACCCGAAAATCGCAGTGCAAGCACCCAGAGCGGAGTTATGCTGTCAAGGGTTGATTTTAATATTACGAAAGACGTGCCCCATATAAGGGTTGTGACCAGAAGGGCAAGTCTTCCCAGCTTTTCATATTTTCCGTAGTTCATATCTTTTCCATGTGAAGTGCGGCGGCACGAAGCATGAGCTTTTTGCTGACACCGCCTTCAAAATCAATCTGTATAAGGAAATCGTTCCCCATGGGAGTCATTTTTATTATCTCGCCCTTACCGAATGCCTTATGCTGAACACTGTCGCCCACCTTATAATCGGGTGCGGGCTTTGCCGCAGGCTTGGGTGCAGTCGGGGCTGTAAAGGTCATTTTCGGCTGAGACTTTTCGTAGCGTGTGCCGTAGGAGATAAAGTCGCGCTTTTCGCGGGTTTTATCCGAATATCCGTAGCCCGTTGGGATATTGCGCTTTTCAATGTCCTCGTCGGGAATTTCGTCAATAAAGCGGGATACGCGGTTTGCCGTTGTCTTGCCGAAGAGCATACGCTGCTTTGCGCAGGATATGTAAAGTTTTTTCTTTGCTCTCGTTATTGCAACATAGCAAAGGCGGCGCTCCTCTTCCATTTCATCAGGCTCACCGATTGCTTTAATTCCGGGGAATATCCCCTCTTCAGCACCGACAAGGAACACGTTTTCAAACTCAAGGCCCTTTGCAGAATGCATGGTCATCATTGCAACATAGTCGGCATCCTTGTCGTAGTTATCCATGTCGGTATAAAGGGCGACATCGGCAAGATAGCCCTCCAGTGTGGGGTCGTTTGTTTCGTTTTTGTAGTTAATGATACTTGTGCGAAGCTCTTTGACGTTCTCTGCGCGGGCAGAGTCCTCGACAGTGTTTTTATCCTCAAGCATCTTGAGATAGCCGCACTTTTCAAGAAGCATATCATAGAGCAGATCGGGGGCAAGCTCCTTTGATTCGGCGATAAGCTCATCTATCATATTGGCAAACATCCGCATTTTGAGGGATGCGCGGCTGAGCTCGGGGAATCGGTCTGCATTCTTAATTACATCGAACAGAGATGTATCGTTTTCATGGGCGATATTCATTGCAGTTTCAATGCTTTTATCGCCGATGCCGCGGGGCGGATTGTTGATAATTCGCAGGAGTCGCAAGTCATCCGAGGGCGAAGCGATTACGCAGAGATATGCCAGCATATCCTTGACCTCGGCGCGGTCAAAGAAACCCGTGCCGCCGAAGATTTTATAGGGTATGCCGTTGCGCTTGAATGCCTGCTCAAGCTGATGCGACTGGGCATTCATGCGGTATAAAATTGCATTATCGCTCCATGCACCGCCGCGTCCGTACTGCATCATAATCTGCGTTGCAACGTAGCGTGCCTCGTCGTGCTCGTTATCGGAAACATAAAGCTCAATCTTTTCGCCCGTGTCGCCGTTTGTCCAAAGCTCCTTGCCCTTACGTCCGACGTTATTGCGGATAACGCTGTTTGCCGCATTGAGGATATGGCTTGTACTGCGGTAGTTCTGCTCAAGACGGATTGTGCGGCAGCCCTTATATTCATCCTCAAAGGAGAGAATGTTTTCAATGGTTGCACCGCGGAATTTATAGATACTCTGGTCATCATCGCCAACGACGCAGATATTGCCCCATCCGCCTGCAAGAAGCGAGGACAGCATATACTGCATCTTGTTGGTGTCCTGATATTCGTCTATGAGAACATACTTAAAGCGCTTCTGCCAGTATGTACGTACATCGTCGTTTTCCTGCAGGAGCTTGACGGTATAGAAGATAAGGTCGTCAAAATCCATTGCGCCTGCCGTATAGCTTCGGCGGGAGTACTCGGAATAAATCTCCGCAATCTTTACTCTGCGGATATCGCCCGATGCCTTCGCACGGACGAGATAATCCTCGGGCGACTGCATGGAGTCCTTGGCGCGGCTTATCTCGCTTAGAAGCATTCTCGGCGGGAAACGCTTATCGTCAAT
>JAZLFI010000084.1:0-2613 GCA_045615725.1 Oscillospiraceae bacterium | reverse complement strand
GATAATAAGCTCACGCTGACCGCGTCCGATAGGTACAAGTGCGTCAATTGCCTTGAGGCCGGTCTGCATGGGAACGGAAACGCTCTTTCTGTCGATAACGCTGGGAGCAGGGCTCTCAACGGGACGGAATTCGGTTGCCTTAATCGGTCCCTTGCCGTCAATGGGCTTGCCCATTGCATCGACAACGCGGCCTATCATGCATTCGCCGACGGGGACTTCTATGATACGGCCTGTACGGCGGACGGTATCGCCCTCCTGAATATGGCTGTATTCACCGAGAAGTACAACACCGACATTTTCCTTCTCAAGGTCCTGTACCATGCCTTTGAGATTTCCGGGGAATTCGAGCATCTCGCCTGCCATAACGTCGGCAAGACCGGAAACACGGCAGATACCGTCACCCAGAGAAATGACAGTGCCGGTCTGGAATACATCAATGCTGTCATCAACCTTGGCAAGCTGCTGCTTGATTCCCTCGGCGATAGACTGCATCTGGGCACTGCTTTCGCGGGTGTTGTTCTCAACATCGCGGCTGAGCCTGTCGAGCTGATGCATCAGAGTTCCGTCATAGACAGTGTCGCCGACTTTCATCTGAACACCGCCGATAAGCTCTGAGTCAACCTCGTTGTGGCAGGAGATGAAGGTTTCGCACAGAATTTGTGTGAGCTTTTTCATTTCCTCCTCGGAAAGAGGCTCGGCGCTCTTTATTGAAATGTCCAGTTTTTTCAGTTCATTCATGTTCAAAATATCACTCGGCATAGCCGATATCAAATCTTTAATCTGTTCAATAAATTTATCGTTCAGTGCCTGCTTTGCATTTTCAAAGCCGCCGCGGCGGAGAACATCTCCCGTTATCTCGGCAACCTTCTGCACGGCATCCGACGATACCCTGCCCTGCATTTCCTCGCGGAGCTGAGCTTCGCTCTTCTCGGCATTGGCAATAAGGCCTTCGGCCTCAAGCTTGCCGGATTCGCTGATTGCTTTCGCGTTTATGTCGGCCTGAGCTTCCGCTCCCTGCATAATCGCGGTCTTTTTCTCTTCGTTTAACTGCTTGGCCTTTTCGATGTCAGCATTAAGGCTTTTTGCCTTGTCGCGCATCTTTTCGGCTTCGTCAATTTCGCTTAATACGTTTTCACGTCTTTTGCCGAATATGTTTTTAAGTAGTCCCGTTTTCACGCAGATAAAAGCCAGCGCGCCAAACAGGATGATAAAGTTTATTATCTTAAAAACCAGTTCCACTTTTGCACTATCCCTCCCTTCCCGGAGTCCTGTTATTTTTAATCATGGATCAGTTTTCCTTCGCTTCTTCAACACAGCTTTTTACAAGCTCGGCTGAACATTCGGCTTCTTCGCTTCCGAGAAGTTTTTTCGTCAGCATCATGACCATATCGGGCATATTGTCCTCGATATCGGTCTTGGCCGCGGTTTCCTCGGCCTGAATGCGCTCACGAACGCCCTTATGCAGACTCTCTGCCTCTTTATGGGCATCCGCCAGAACCGCATCGCGCTCTTTTTCGGCTTCGGCTCTCGCCTGACCTATAAGCTCGCGGGCACGGCTGTTCTGCTCGGAAAGCTCTTCGCTGAGGGCGGCATTGGTTTCCTCAAGAGCTTTTTCCGCCGCTTTACCTTCGGCGAGGCCTGCCTCAACCTTTGCCTTGCGCTCGTCCATTATGCGAAGAACGGGTTTATAAAGGAATATTTTTAACAGGAACATCAGCAGGAAGAAGTTGATGATAGTCCATATAAGCTCGGGCACACAAAGCTTAAGCCCGACTATATCAAGAATCAATCAAGTCTCCTCCTTTCAAAAAGTTCTGAGCTGAGATTACATCTTTGCCAGAACCATGAAGGCGATAACCAGACCGTAAATCGCAAGTGCTTCCATAAAGCCCATTGCCAGAATCATGGTGGACTGAAGCTTGCCCTGCATCTCGGGCTGACGAGCCATGCTCTCAAGTGCCTTGCTTGCTGCAAGACCCTGGCCGATGCCGACACCGATGGTGGAAAGGCCGATTGCCAGTGCTGCGGCTATTGCAATAAGACCCTGTGCTATTGTCATTTCGTTTTCCTCCTGAATATATGTGTATTTTTTATTCTTCGTCTTCAGTTGCCTCGCTGAGGCATACAGCAAGAAGCATTGTAAAAACCATCGCCTGAATGAAGCAGAACAGCAGGCTCAGTATGTGCATTACTATGGGAAGTCCTATGGGGAACAGACCGAACAGCGTGTCCGCCGCAAGCTCTTCGCCGTAGATATTACCGTAAAGTCGGAGCGCCATTGAAACGGGACGTACGAACTGTTCAAGCACCATTATGGGGAAAAGTGCCCATACAGGCTTTAAGAACGAGCCGACGTGACCGCCGAGACCTTTCTTCTTTATGCCCTGCGACTGAATCATAAAGAAAGCGATGAGTGACAGCGCACAGGTTACGGAAAGCACCGATGTGGGAACGGTGAACAGCTCTCCCGCTCCGGGAACGAGTCCGCAATAGTTACATACAATAATAAATATGAAGAAGGTTGCCAGCATGGGGAAATACTGCCTTGTCTTCTCCTCGCCGAGGACGCCTTCATAGAAGCCCTTGATGTAATCGACTGCCATTTCAGCGACG
>JAZLFI010000083.1:0-4158 GCA_045615725.1 Oscillospiraceae bacterium | reverse complement strand
TAAGCGCCGATTTAAGCGATGATGAGCTTTCAAAACAGCGCGCAAAGAACGTAAAACGAAGCGGACTTCTGCTTGATGACCCCGAGGTAATAAACGCTATGGAGCACGGAGAAGCTCCCCGATATATCCCCGTCAAGTTTAAAGGCGGAGAGGCAACGGGCGATGCGCTTGCATCGGCTGAAAGACTGGGCAGACTATCAAAGCATATTGACGACACACTCTGCGACATGGCAAAAGAACTCAAACGCGGCAGTATTGCCGCCGACCCGTTCTATCGCAGCCAGCAGGAGAATGCCTGCTTAAGCTGCGACTATCTTGCCGCATGCAGATTTAAAAACGGAGCTAACGGCGAGAAGATAAGAAACATGCCGCGCCTTGCCGCGACAAAGGTCTGGAACATCCTGGAGGGAGGCGAGGATAATGGCTGATTTTAAACCGACAAAATCACAGGAAAATGCTATCGTCACCCGTGATCGTGCCATACTCGTTTCCGCGGCGGCGGGAAGCGGTAAAACCAAGGTCCTTACCGAACGCCTTCTCAGCCGCATAAGCGACGATGCGGATGTCGACAGCTTTCTCGTCATCACCTATACCAAGGCGGCGGCGGCAGAACTCAAAAGCCGTATATCAGACGAAATTTCCGCGCGCCTTGCGCAGGAGCCCGACAATAAGCGCCTGCGCCGTCAGAGCGCTCTGTGTCAGCGGGCACAGATAGGTACAATCCACAGCTTTTGTGCAAGTCTTTTGCGCGAAAACTGTCATGCCGCGGCGCTTTCACCCGAGTTTAAAGTAATCGAAGAGGATCGCGCGGAAACCATAAAGGCGCGGGTTATCGAGAAGCTCATCGAACAGCGCTATGAAAAGCCGACGGAGGATTTTCTCCTGCTTGTCGACTCTGTTGGACGCGGAATTGATGACCGCAGACTTGTTGCCCTTGTTTTGAAGCTTCACGCAAAAATGCAGAGCCATGCCCGCCCCGAAAAGTGGGCTGCCGAGCAAATCGAAAAACTGTGCATTGACGTAAAAGATGCAGGCGAAACCGCTTGGGGAAGAGAAATTCTCGACTCCCTCAGCGATTCCGCCAAATACTGGGCAGAGCAGATGGACGCACTTTGCTTCCGCGCCGCAGAGAACGAGAAGATTAACGCGGCATACGGAGATAGCATTGCGGATACCGCACTGTCTCTGCGGAACTTTTCCCGCGCGCTCAATGAGGGCTGGGACAGAGCAAGAGAGTTTTTGCCCATCGAATTTCCGAAGCTCAAGGCTCTCCGCGCGTCCCCCGTCCCCGAGCTGTCCGAGTACATAAAGTCAATGCGCGATGCCTGCAAGGCGGCGGTTAAATCCTATCCCGAAACACTGTCGGAAGCTTCGGATAAGCTCCTTGCCGAAATGAGGCAGACCGCGCCTGCCATGAAAGCTCTGCTTGAGCTTACCATGGATTTTGACAGAGCGTATGCGGCTGAAAAGCGCCGCCGCGCCGAGGTAGATTTTTCCGACCTTGAGCACTTTGCGGCAAAGCTTCTGACCGACGAAAACGGCGAGCCCACGGCTCTGGCAAGGGAAATTTCAGCCCGTTATACGGAGATAATGGTTGACGAATATCAGGACGTTAACCGCGTTCAGGACGCTATCTTCCGCGCGGTTTCCAAAGACGGAAATAACCTCTTCATGGTCGGCGACGTCAAGCAGTCAATCTATCGCTTCCGCCTTGCAGACCCGAGCATATTCACCGAAAAATATACCAGCTATGCAGACCTTGAAAACGGGCAGGAAGGTGAGCCCGTCCGCATAATGCTTCAGGAAAACTTCCGTTCACGCAAAGAGGTAATCGATGCGGCAAACCATGTCTTTTCCTGCTGTATGTCCGAAAAATTGGGCGAGGTCTGTTACGACGAAAACGCAAAATTAAAGTACGGTGCTCCCTATACGGGCGATGTGCCCGTTCCCGAGATGATACTCGTGGAGCTTCCGACGGACAGCGACGAGGACGAATCGCCCGACAAAACCGCGCTGGAAGCGCAGTTTGTTGCGAGTAAAATAAAAGAACTCATGTCGTCGGGAATGACTGTGGACGACAAGGGCTTTGCACGGCCTTTGCGATACAGCGACATTGCCATTTTGCTTCAGTCGGCAAATACAGTAGGCGATGCCTACCGCACTGAGCTCACAAAGCTCAATATCCCTGTAATGGCGGGGCAGGGCGGCGCGTATTTTGCCTCGCAGGAAATTTCGTTCATGCTCTGTCTGCTTGCGGTTATTGATAATCCTCATCAGGACGTAGCACTCATTGCTGCTCTGCGTTCACCCGCCTTCGGTTTTAGCGCCGATGAGCTGACGGAAATACGCGCAGAGGACAAGGACTGCGATTTCTATACCGCCATGACAAAGCACGCGGCGGAAAACGAAAAGTGCGCCAAAGTGCTTAATAAAATCCACAGCTTCCGCGAGAAAGCCCCCGACATGGAGCTGGGCGAGCTTATATGGCACATCTATGATGAGCTTGACCTCATGGCAATCGCCAGCGCAATGCCCGACGGTGCGGCGGTGAGATACAATCTCGCCGAGCTTCCCGAATACGCAAAGCGCTTTGAGGGCACGGGCTATCGCGGACTTCACAGATTCGTGGAATGGCTTACGCAGCTTGCAGAGCGCGGTGATGACCGCGTCGGCGGTGCAGGCGGTAATGCCGTTCAGATAATGACGGTGCACAAGTCCAAAGGTCTTGAGTTCCCTGTGGTGTTCTTAAGCGACACGGCACGGCGGTTTAACACTCAGGATTTCCGCGAGGCTGTGCTCATTCACCCCGAACTTGGTCTTGGCCCCAAGTTCACCGATTCCGAGCGCGGCATTGAGTATCCCACTCTTGCGAGAAATGCGATTAAAATACGCGCCGAGCGTGAGATGCTTTCGGAAAAAATGCGCCTGCTGTATGTCGCACTTACCCGTGCGCGCGAGCGCCTTTTCGTAACAGCGTGCATGAAAGAGCCCGAGGAGAAAATCCAGAAGCTTATGAACACGGTGTCGGATCCCATGCCGCCCGAGGTTCTCATGTCCTCGTCAAACCTTTCGAACTGGCTCATATATGCGGCTCTTGCCGACAGCGAAAATAGATTTAAGCTGAGCACCCATTACCTCGAAAAGCCTGAATTAACCGAGGAGGAAGAATCAGAGGAGCAGACGGTGCAGCCTTCCCCCGAAATCGTGGCAAAGCTCAGCAAAAACCTCAGCTTCCGCTATGCCTATACCGAGGCATCCGAGCTGCCCTCCAAGGTCACGGCAACCGAGCTTAAAAACTTCGATGAAGCCGACGGCGAGGCCGAGTCCATAGCGCCGAAAAAACAGCCTTCGTTCCGCAAGCCCGACTTAAAGCGCACCGAAAAGCCCATGACGGGTGCGGAAAGGGGAACGGCAACGCATATGGTTCTGCAGTTTATCGATTACGAAAAGGCAAAGTCGGAAGAGGGAATAATAAGCGAAATTGCACGGCTCGAAGCGGAGAAATTTATTACTCCCCGTCAGGCCGAGGCGGTTTCCGTTGATGCAATAGGCAAGCTGTTTAATTCTCCGCTTGGCAGGAGAATAAGCAATGCCGACAGGGTGAAGCGTGAGTTTAAGTTTTCGCTTCTGTGTCCTGCGGAGTACTTCTTCCGCAAGGGAACTGGCGAAGAGGTTTTGCTTCAGGGCGTTATCGACTGCTGTATCGAAGAAGCGGGTGAGCTTACAGTCATAGACTACAAGACCGATAGGGTGAAAGGCGCGGCACTTAAGGAGCGCGCCGAGGTCTATTCAGGTCAGGTCACAGCCTATGCAATCGCCGCAAACCGCATCATCGGAAAGCCTGTCAAGGAGTGCGTACTGTATTTCCTCGAAGCAGGCGAAGAAGTTGTAATAAAATTGTAAAAAAGTACTTGCAATTCAAGAGTTCTTATGCTACAATTCACTTTGCGTCTTGTAACCATGCTTTGCATAATCAAGACAGCCTATGATTGAGGAGAAATTAATTATGAAAAAGGGTATCCATCCTGATTACCAGCCCACCGTTATCAAGTGCGCATGCGGCGCAACTATCGAGACCGGTTCCACCCGTCAGGGCATCAGCGTTGAAATCTGCTCCAAGTGCCATCCTTTCTACACCGGCAAGCAGAAGCTCGTTGA
>JAZLFI010000082.1:0-6533 GCA_045615725.1 Oscillospiraceae bacterium | reverse complement strand
CAGAATTCTGGAAGCAAGCCTTGCTTACTATATGAATCCGCTGTTTTCCGTGCTTATAGGTGCGCTGTTTTTTAAGGAAAAGCTCAGCGTACTTCAGTGTGTTTCAATCGGGCTTGCCTTTGTCGGAGTTATGATATCCGTCATTGGCTACGGTCAGGTGCCGTATCTCGCTATAATAATCGGCCTGAGCTTTGCGCTATACGGTGCGTTTAAGAAAGGCATCAAGGCCGACAGCGAAGTTTCCATATGCATGGGAACCGTTTCTGTTCTGCCCATTGCGCTTATATTCATCGCCTATGCGCAGATAAGCGGATTTACAACATATGAATCCCTCTCGGGACTTGAAATTATTCTGCTTATTGCAACGGGTGCGGTTACAAGCATTCCTCTTATGCTCTTTGCCAAGGGCATAAAGAAAACATCAATCGTGACAAGCGGTATACTCATGTATATAAACCCCACGCTTCAGCTTCTGTTGGGTGTGCTGGTTTATAACGAGGCATTTACAAAGACAAACGGCATAACCTTTGCATTTGTCTGGTGCGCGGTAATTCTGTTCGTTTATGACTCGCTAAGAAAACATAAAAAAACCACTCTCAATTGAGAGTGGTTTTCTTTTTTGATTTTAGATTTCTGCTACAACCTCGCACTCAAGGAGAACGTCTTTGGGAAGACGCGCAACCTCGACACAGGAGCGGGCGGGGTAGGGCTCGGTGAAGTACTGAGCGTAGATGCCGTTAATGGTTGCAAAATCGTTCATGTCCTTGATGAAAACAGTTGTCTTTATTACCTTGGACATGTCGGAGCCTGCGGCTTCGAGCAGTGCGGAGAGGTTTTTGAAAACCTGATGTGCCTGAGCCTCAAGACCCTCGACAACAGCGCCGGTCTCGGGGATGAAACCGCACTGACCGGAGGTGTAGACGAGATTGCCGACTATCTGTGCCTGGGAGTAGGGGCCGATTGCCGCGGGAGCATTGGGAGTGGATACAACTTTCATTTTTCTTCCTCCTTAATCTATTGTAACGTTAAATCCGTTTTTCTTAAGTTCGTTTATAACATTAATTCCGTGTTCCTCGCCGCCGACCTCGCAGGCGATATGAACATTTGTTTCGTTGGGGTTAAGACCTGCACTGAGTCTGTCATGTTCAACGGAAAGAATGTTTGCGCCAAGTGCCGCAACTCTGCCGATGAGATTACCGAGACTGCCGGGTTTATCGAGAAGTGTTACGGTGAATTTAAGCCTGCGGTGGCGGGATACAAGACCTTGCTCGATGATGCACTGGATGAAGCTTACATCAATGTTGCCGCCTGAAAGCAGGCACACAACCTTTTTACCCTTAACGTCGACCTTGCCCTTGAGTACAGCGGCAACGGGGGTTGCGCCGGAGGGCTCGACAATCTGCTTACATCTCTCCATGAGAAGGAGTATTGCCTCGGAAATCTCCATGTCGTTTACGGTTACGACGTCGTCAACGTATCTGTTAATAAGCTCAACCGTGATGTCGCCGGGACTCTTTACGGCGATGCCGTCTGCAATGGTGGAAACGGAGTCGGTACATATGTACTTCTTCTCCCTATAAGACTGAGCGATTGCGTCTGCACCCTCAGCCTGAACACCGATAATCTGAATTCGGGGGTTAATCTGTTTTACGCAAGCCGCAACACCTGCAAGCAGACCGCCGCCGCCTGCGGGAATGACAATCATGTCAACAGTGGGGAGGTCACCGAGAATTTCAAGCCCCAGTGTGCCCTGACCTGCGATGACTTCAAGGTCGTTGTAGGGATGCAGAAAGACAGCACTATCCTGCTCGCATATCTCGCATGCGGTCTTGTAAGCATCGTCATAGCAATCACCTGAGAGTACAACGTTTGCGCCGTATCCCTCGGTTGCCTGCACCTTTGCGATAGGTGCGCTTTTCGGCATGACAATAGTCGCGGGTATGCCGAATTTCTTCGCCGCACATGCAACGCCCTGAGCATGGTTGCCTGCAGATGAGGCGACAACAGAGCTCAGCTCCCCGCGCTCAACAAGCGCCGCAATCTTGTTGCTTGCACCTCTGATTTTGAATGAGCCGGTTTTCTGGCGGTTTTCGCATTTGAGATAAATCTCGCCGCCGGTCATGTTGGAGAATGTTGCGGAGTGGTCAAGCTCAGTGTGGTGAAGAACACCGTTAAGCCGTGTCTGAGCAAGCTCAATTTCCTTAAGCTGAAGTTCCATAAACAGCACCCCTTATTATTGTTGCTTCTTAACTGAATTTTACCGCAGACTATTTATAATTTCAAGAGGAAATGTCCACGTGAGAACAACAAAATTTACATTTGTCCGTTTGGAGAAGACGATGTATCGCGCCAGCAAAACAACTCGGATTAATCGCTTGCGGTAAGGTTTTGAACATAGCTTCGCATTTCGTCCCTTGATTTTATTCCCTTTGTTCCGTCGATGATTTTCTGCTGTTTCTCGGCATCCAGTGCCGTGAAGTAAAAGAAAGCGTCTGCGTTCTGCATAAGCGCCATACCCAAGCCTAAAGGAATTGAATTTCCGTTTTTATCGTTCATAATAATTCACCTCGACTTAAGTTTTGGCAAATTATAAAAAAATATGCGGCATCGAATACGATGCCGCATTAAATTAACCTGCGTAGGGAAGCTCCTGAAAAGCTTCGTTTTCGGGAATTCCGTTAATCAGCCAGCCGCCGTCACCGCTGTTGCTTGTAAGCTCAAGCTTTCCGCCTGCTCCGTCTTTAGTTTTAACGGAAACAAAGTTTTTGAAGTCCGTACCTGTAACCTTGAGCTCGGTGCCTGCGGAGATTGTGCTGCCGTCATCGAGGGTAAGGTTAACAGTGGGAACGATAAATGTTTCTGACTTTATCTTGTATGCTTCGCTGTCAACTGACTTAAATTCGCCGTCGGTGTATTTGTAATCCTTGCTGTAGGAATATGTGCCGAGAATGTTTGCGGGTGTGTTTACGGAAACGGTGTTTGCCTTAAAGGTGCTGATATCGCCGTAAATATAGTCCTCGCCGTCGAAGGTGATATCGGTTATTGAAGCGCCGTCAAACTTGAGGCAGTAGAGGATGTAATCGTCAGATGCCATGTCGCCACCTACAAAGAGCTCAAAGTTGCCGTCGCAGTCAGCATCGTGTAAAAGTGCTACGCTGATCTCTTCAAGACCTGTCTCGAAAGCACCGCCGTTTGCGCCGGATTCGATAGTAACCTTACCGCCGCTTATGCTGATTTCGTCGTCGTTTCCGTCGCCGTTAAGATCAAGGGTAAAGGGAAGCTCGGGCATGATGTCAATGCCGCTGTTGCCGCCGTCGGGATCGGTCACGCTGATATTGCCGTCACCGTCAAGTGAGAGAAGGTTGTTGACAACAGTGCCGTAGGGGGTGGTGAACTGAACGAGAACATTGGGCTCGTTCTGAAGCTCAGCATTAACGGCGATTGCACCGCCCTCGCGCATATCACTGCAGAAGAAAAGCTGGCGGACAAGACCGTAGCTGTTCTTCTCGGAATTATACTTTACGGAGTAGATACCGATATCATTAATGCATCCTTCCGCGGCAATCAACAGGTCGCCGCTTGCATAATCGTCGCCGCTGAGCAGGGTGTAGCTGTCTGCGGAAGAATCATCTGCGAAGCTTGCGCTGATAGCACCGGGAGTGAAGTCCTTGTCGGTTTCGGTGATAAAGTCATCATTTATGTATTTCTCAATATCGGAGTAGGGGACGGTGAACTCGTGCAGAGCGTCAGAAAGCTCACCCTTGTTGGCGATGATTACAAGGCCGTCTTTGCTGAAATACCAGTTGCCGTCCTTTACAAGCTCGGGAATAACGCTTGTAAATCCCTCTTTGAATGTGCCGTTGTCACTTTTCTCGGTGGTGGCGATGAGAATATATTCGGTGCAGTGGGTCTTGAGTGCATCGATATCATTAAAGACATCCTCAAGCATAAGCTCACTGCCGCTGTTAATATCAAAATTGTGAGCAGCTATAACTTCCTTTTCCTCGGTGCCGAGATATACGTAGTCGCGTGTTCTGAAGCAGACAATGTTGTCACCGGCATAAGCAACGGAAACATCATGCTTCATGGAGAAATCGGGGATTTCACCGCTTTGTCCGCTGACATTTTCGGTGTAGCTTGCGCGGTTAGCCTCGGTTTCGGAGAGGAAACTGTCGGTGTAGCCGCCCAGTGTTTCGCTGATCTTATCTGCGGCCTTGTCGTTATTTGCGATACTTACCTCAGCCTCAGTTACATAAACACCGAGAGAATCATTAAACTGATTCATGGAGGCAACAAGCTTACCGCCGCAGTCGACCTTGCCGCCCTCATACATGATGCCGTGGTCCTTGGTTACAACGATGCTGACCTTGGCCATGTTTGCAAAGTCATCCTCAAATGTAGCCTCGGAAATTACGTTGAAGTCCTTATCATAAATGCAGATCATATATGAAATTACAGCGCTTTCACTGCCCTCGGCAGCGGCACCTGCAAAGTCAAAATGATAAACGGTGTCTTTGGGAATTGCACCGCCCTCAGCGGGAGTTGCGGAGTCTGAGCCGTCATCTCTGCCGCAAGAAACCGCGTAGATATCGTCAGCCTGAACGGTAACGAAAACGCCGCAGTCGCGCTCGGTGTTTTCTTCCTTGTGACCGCAGGCACACAAACAGAAAATAAGTGAAAATACCAGTATAATTGCTGTGAATTTTCTCATACTGTTTCTCCTTTGATTTCAGAAAATAACATACTAAATATAACAGAAATCAGCCGATTAAGCCAGTAAAATGCAAAAAAGTTTACAGAACTTTAAAAAGCTCCGAAAAATCGGAGCTTTTTAGTTTATTTTCTTCCAAGTTTGGAAAACCATTTAAACGTAAGCGGCCAGATAAGTCCCGCGAATATAATTACACAGAAATATCTGATACCGTGGGCAATGGCATGCCCGCCGCAGAGTGCGAGCAGGGGAGCCTTGAGCCCGGATTTTATGCCGAGGGTGATTGCAAATCCGACTGCAACCTTTATTATCTGCGCCCACCATACCGCATCGATAACGAAGTTGAATTTCGTTCTGTCGAGGTGGAATACAATCAGCAGAGCAAGAGCGCAGAATAAAATCATGTATGCGCTCTTAATGCCCTCTTCAAGATTGACCGGGTCAATGTCGGCGGGGAAGCTGTAAAGTTCCACAAAGAGCACGAATGCCAACGCCATTATGATGAACAGCAGAAACAGCATGTAAACCTGGTCGGGTCTTTCGTCCATATCGCGAAACAGCGGATATACAACAATCATAAGGAAAAGACCGAGACCGAATGCAACACCGACATCAAGGGGAGTGTGCACACCCAGATACATTCTTGAGAATGCAACAACAAGGATTAAGAAGTACAGAATAATTTTAAGCAGTTTTTTCTTCGTGTACGTTGCGGGTGCGCCTAAGGTTGCAAAAGCGTCAGCCGTGTGCCCGCTGGGGAAGGAGTAGCCCGTCGCCGCAGCCCTTGCGCTTTCGACAATCGTGAAGTTCGGGTCTTTTACCCACGGACGTGGAATTCGGAACCACAGCTTGAGAAACTGGCTGATGATAGTTCCTGAAAAGCCGACGGTCAGCATGTAATAACCGCATTTCTTGCTGAAACACCAGAATATGATAATTGCGACTGCGATGAAAACTGTTTCACCGCCGAGATTGGTGATAAGCCCCATGAGCTTATTCAGAAACGGTGTGCGAATACTTTCAAGAGCATACAGTAGTCCCATATAAGCACCTCATAATGTTTGATGAAGCCATTATAGCATAAAAACAGCAATAAAAAAAGAGCTTGTCAAACGACAAGCTCTTTTGTATGTATGAATTATGCCTCGTCGATGATGCGGTGGATAACCTCGGTGCAGTGCTCCTTGGTGTAAACAACGGGAACGGGGTAGAAGGGGTTGCATTCGGACAGTGCCCATTCGACCATCTGAGGAATATCCTTCTCTTCGATGTGGGTGAAGCCGGTGGGGATATCCATGCGCTTGTTCATTGCGCGGATCTCAGCGATGAATGCCTTTGCTTTCTGCTCGTCGGTACCGGAGGTCATAACGCCGGTGAGCTCAGCCATGTGTGCCAGCTTGCCGTAAACCTTCTCGCCGTAGTCCTCGAGAACGATGGGGAGGATAACTGCGTTTGCAAGGCCGTGAGGAGTATTGTAAAGACCGCCGAGGGTATGTGCAATTGCGTGGACGTTGCCGACGCCTGCACGGGTGAATGCGAAGCCTGCCTTGAAGGATGCGTTCAGCATCTCTTCACGTGCTTCCATGTCGTCGGGGTTGTTGTATGCCTTTTCAAGATACTTGAAGATAGCAACGGTTGCTTCTTCTGCAAGACGGATGGTTTCCTTGGTGTTGTAGGTCCAGGAAACATATGCTTCCAGAGCGTGGGTCAGAGCGTCCATACCGGTGGTAGCGGTGGTCTTGGGAGGCAGGTTGCGGGTGGTTTCGGGGTCCATAACTGCGTATCTGGGAACCAGGCAAAGGTCCATAACTGCGTACTTGTG
>JAZLFI010000081.1:0-5968 GCA_045615725.1 Oscillospiraceae bacterium | reverse complement strand
CTGCTCAATGCTTGCTGATGCAACGGAGCTTTCCACACAGGCGGACTGCTTTGCAATGGTTGTTAAGCAGGATTACGCAAGCCGCGACAGTGTTATCAGCGGACTAAACAATCTGCAGGAAAGCGGAATTCCCATCATAGGTTATATAATGAACGAATATGAGGGCGGAGCTTCCGGCAGATACGGCTACGGCTATGGCTATGGTTACGGTTACGGCTACGGCAAGTACGGCTACGGGCAGAATGCAGATGAAACGGAAACCGAAGCTGCTGCAAATGTTGAGGAAAATATCCGCGTTGAGAACACTCCCGCAGAGATGCCTGTCGAAAAACCGCAGGAAAAAACCGCGGTTATTGATGAAACGCTCAATATAGACGAGATCGCGGCATGGCTGGAAGAAGCAGTTATCCAGGAAACCGAAGAGCCGAACAAACAGCTCATTGACACCTCGAAGAGAAAGCCTCTGGATACTGGCATGAAGTCAAGAAGCAAGGCTAAAGCAAAAAGCAAGAGCAAAAGCAGGGTTAAGGATAAAGGCAAGGGCCGCAACCCCCTTATCATTGCGGCGGTTTCACTGGCAGGTCTGGCTCTTGTGATGGTAATGACCGTTCTTATACTCACTTATGTGGGCGCAAATGCCATGACCGACGACGGCAGCAGTGTTGATGCCACCGCTCTCGGTGCCGAGAATTATGGCGACGGAACAATACGCTACAAGGGAAAGCTTTACAAGTATAACAAGAATATTTCCAGCATACTGTTTATGGGCGTTGACGACTATGATAAGGACAAAGCAATCAGCCGGGGAAACGACGCTTCGTCTGACGTTAATGTTCTGGCGGTAATGGACCCCACCAACAAAAAGCTTGTGCTTATATCCATTTCCCGTGATACGGTATGCGAAATCGAAGTGCTTGATGCCAACGGCAATTCCCAGGGCACCGCAGAGGCTCAGCTTGCACTGTCATACAGCTACGGCGACGGTGCGGAAAGCAGCTGCGAACTGACAACGGAAGCGGTCAGCAAGATTTTCTATGACCTCAACATTCCCGCATACGGCTCTCTGTACATGAACGGCATTGTTGACCTTGTAAATTCCGTCGGCGGTGTTACCGTTACATCCAATGGAAGGCAGCTAAATCTTGACGGCAAAGAGGCGCAGTCTTATATACATTATAGAAGCCATGACATTGAGGGCAATGATGAGCGAATGGAGAGACAGAGTCAGGTAATAAAAGCCCTTGTATACAAGGCTATTGACAGCGCAAAGGCCAATCCCAGATCAATTCTCGATATATACCAGACTGTTAAGAATAATACCACCACAAACCTCAACGCCGCTAAGATAGTTTACCTTGCCCAGCAGGCGGCAAAGCTTGATTTTGACGGAGATATTCAGAAGGTTCCCGGACATTCTGAGCTGGGTGACCAGAATCATGCAGAGTATATAATCGACGAAGATGCATTCTTTAAACTGATTCTGAACACTTTTTACATTCCTGTTGAGGGGTAATTGCCGGATTTTTCATAAATATGTGTTGCAATCCGGATGCCTTTGGTGTAAAATACATGTGTGTTAGTATTTGAACCTATCCGATTGGAGGAAAATATATATGAAAAAGTTAGTGACCATTCTCCTCATCCTTGTTTTGGTCTTCTCGCTGACAACTGTTGCATTTGCAAGAAACTACATTATCAGCCCCGAGAAAGACAACACCGACGTAAATCCCGATAACCCCACTCCTTCTCCCCAGACCGGTGAGACCAATGCAATTTTCTGGGTAATAGCAGCTTTGATACTCGCAGTAGGCACAGTAGTGTTCTGTGGCAAGAAGCTCGTTTTAGAGAAGTAATCTGATTAAAGCAAACGGCTCCATGAATGCCATATGGCACTCATGGAGCTTTTTTGTGAGGTATGAGATGAATAAGAAAACAAAAACATTACTGATAATCTTAATAATTATTGCCCTCTGCGTTATCGGTTACTGCGGCTGGTATCTTTTCCAGTACTGGCAGGGTCATGTGCTTGGAGACAAGCTTAAAGAAAACTGGAAAGCCATTGAGGTCACCGGAGATACCCAGGTGGATACAGTTGAAATTCCCGTGGATTTTGAAGCCCTGTGGGAGATAAATCCTGAGATATATGCATGGATATATATTCCCGACACCGAGATTAACTATCCCGTTGTTCAGCATAACGGCGATAATGATTACTATCTCCACAGAAACGAAGCGCGCGAATACTTCAGCGGCGGCTGTATTTACAGCGAAAACTATAATCACAAGACATTTAAAGACCGCATGACCGTGCTCTACGGCCACAATCTGCGCACGGGCAAGATGTTTGCGGGGCTCAACGATTTTGCCGATGCACAGTTCTTTGAGGCGCACAGATATATGTATGTGTTCCTGCCCGACAAAGAGCTTGTATACGAAATCTTCGCCGCATATCCCCATTCAAGGGAGCATCTTCTCCTTAACCATGACTTTAACGACAAGGAAGATTATGACGCCTTCTTTGAGGATGCTCTGAATACCAAGAGCGTTCAGGCAAACTTCCTTGAAGATGTTGTGCCTGAGTTTAAGAGCGACAGAGTGCTGACTCTGTCCACCTGCTTCCGCAGAAACAATCAGCAGCGATATCTTGTTCAGGGCATACTGGTTAAGGAAATTCCCGCAGCATAAATTGAGTCGACTGATGACGATAATAGTAATATAAGGAGCAACGCAAATGTCACCTAAACTTTATATTATTATACCTTGCTACAATGAGCAGGAAGTTCTGCCTATTACGGCCCCTATGTTCCTTGCGAAGCTTAATCAGCTTTCCGCCGAGGGGAAGATATCCGCAGAAAGCAGAATCATGTTCGTTAACGACGGAAGTAAGGATGAAACCTGGAATGTTATTTCCGACCTTGCAAAAAGTGACGAGCATTTCATCGGCATATCTCAGAGCAGAAACCGCGGTCATCAGAATGCTGTCCTCGCAGGACTTATGGAAGCAAAGGATAAATGCGATATCACCATATCCGTTGACTGCGACGGTCAGGACGATATAAATGCCATGGATAAGATGGTAGACGAATATCTGAACGGCTGTGAGGTGGTATATGGTGTGCGCTCAAGCCGTGAAACGGACACTTTCTTTAAGCGCACCACCGCCCAGGGCTTTTATAAATTCCTTTCCGCAATGGGCGCGGAGGTCGTATACAACCACGCAGACTACCGGCTTATAAGCGCAAAGGTGCTTAATGAATTTGCAAACTTCAAGGAAGTCAATCTGTTCCTCAGGGGCATGATTCCCATGGTGGGCTTTAAGAGCACGAGCGTCGAATATGCCCGCACCGAACGCCTTGCAGGCGAGAGCAAATATCCTCTTAAAAAAATGATTGCTCTTGCGGCAGACGGAATTACAAGCCTTTCCGTTAAGCCTCTGCGGCTGATTACGGGATTCGGAGTAATCGTTGCATTCATAAGCTTTATCGGATGCCTGTGGGCGCTCATAACCGCACTCTGCGGCAACACGGTTGAGGGCTGGGCGAGTATGACCTGTATAGTGTGCTTTGTCAGCGGTGTTCAGCTTATCTGCATCGGCATCATTGGTGAATATGTAGGCAAAATCTATATGGAAACAAAAGGACGCCCCAGATATATAATATCGGAGCGCACGTGGGAAGAATAAGATGATAAAAAGCACTGCCCAAGGGCAGTGCTTTTTTAATCTGAAGATTTTTTGAATGCGAAAAACTTTTGCCCGAAATAATTGAGCAGGGTGAACAGAACCATGCCGACCAGCATTGCGACATTTTCCTGAATGATCACGGTGCTGCCGCTGAGCAGATGATGTACAAACGGCTTTGCTATTCCGTAGGCGATGAGGTAACATACGGCTATATTGACAATAAACCGCCCGATAACGCTTAAGCTGCGCTCTTTAAATTTGAAGGTATAGTATTTATTGAGAAAATAGCTGAGTATGCTTCCGAAGAAATAGTTGGATGCCGATGACAGCCAGTAGCTCAGATGAAAACAATTATAAAAGACAAACATTATTGCGGCGCCGAACAGAGTGTTGATACAGCCCACAAGAACGAACTTTAAAAATGTTTTATCGAATAGCTTTTTTATCATTTCTTTCCGAAAAGCCCCTTGCGGTAGGCACGGTTATATTTTCTTCCGCCCTTGTCGTTGCCGCAGAGTGCGTCGGCGGCATACAGTATGCCCATCATTTTATCGCTGGTGGGGTCCATGATAGCAGAGTCGAGTCCCGCCATAACCGCGGCGGACATGAAGCTCATGTTGACATACTTTCTTGCGGGCATGCCGTAGCTTATGTTGGAGATTGCGCCCGTTACCTTGACCTCGGGTGCAAAGTCATGTATTGCGCTGATGCAGGAAACAAAGTCCGTCATGGACGTGGGCGCAACGGCAAGGGACATGACGCAGGGGTCAATGTGAAGATTCTTGAGCGCTACGCCTGCGGCATCGGCCTTTTCGATTATACCCTTTGCAATCTCAACTCTTTTATTCGGGTCGGTGGGGATGCTTTCATTATCGCAGGTGAGACCGATTACATTCCAGTCAGTTCCCGCAATAAGAGGGAATATCAGGTCGCACTTGTTACCCTCAAGGCTTACTGAGTTCACCATGCCGGGACGATTTAACACGCCCTCTTCGATGAGCCTTGCAAGCAGCGCTGCATCGGGACTGTCGATGCAGACGGGAATATCCGTTTCGGACTGGATGATATCTATCAGCCAGCGCATTGCGTCATATTCAAGCTCGGATTCGGTGCTTGCGGCACAGTCGATAAAATCCGCGCCTGCGGCGGCCTGAGCACGCACTCGCGCGCGGATGATTTCATCGTCGCGCTCTGCGATTGCACTGCCGACAGCGGGAATAGAGCCGTTTATTTTTTCTCCGATTATTATCATACTAATAACCTCTTTTGTGTTGTATATAGATAAAATTTATCATAATTCAGGTGCTTTTACAACGAATTGAAGAATTTTCGTAGACATGTACAGATGTTCAAAGTATATTTTGTGCATCATTTTTTCGTTGATTTTAGCTGTCGATTTTTATATAATCATAATATAGAAAATGTTAGGAGATTTATCATGAAAATTACAGATACAATGAAACAGCGCTTAACAGTATCCTTTGAAACCTTCCCGCCCAAGGATGACCGCCCCCTTGAGCCGATAATGAATGTTATCGACAAGCTCATGGGCTTTAATCCCGACTTCATCAGCTGTACCTACGGCGCAGGCGGCACGAACAAGGGACAGCAGAGCGAAATTCTCCGCTACATAGCATCATGTGATACCCACGCTATGTCAAACTATACCTGCATAGCAACCAGAAAGCCCGATGTAAAGAAAATCGTTGACGAATACACGGGCTTCGGAGTCGATATCTTCCTTGCTCTCCGCGGCGATTTCCCCGCAGGACAGACCACAACGGGCGGCGACTTCGACTACGGCTGCCAGCTCATATCCTTCATCCGCGAGAACTATCCTCAGCTTGACATCGCGGGCGGCTGCTATCCCGAAAAGCACCTCAACGCCGTAAGCATGGAGCAGGAAGCCGAGATTATGCTGGCAAAGCAGGACGCAGGTGCGGACTTCCTCGTATCCCAGCTGTGCCACGATCTTGATAACTACTGCCGCTATATGGAGAGGGCACGCAAGGCGGGCGTTACTCTGCCCGTAGTATTCGGACTTATGCCCGTGCTGGCATGCAAGTCAACACTCAGCATGGCACTGTCCAACGGCTGTTCCATCCCCAGAGAGCTGGCGGAGATTATCGGCAAATACGGCGAAAATCCCGACGACTTCAAAAAGGCGGGCAAGGAATACACCGTAAAGCAGATTGAACGCATAGTTAAGGAGGATATAGCAGGACTGCATATCTTTGCCCTTAACAAGTACGATGACGTTGCGGATATCTATAACGCATCTGTGCT
>JAZLFI010000080.1:0-14136 GCA_045615725.1 Oscillospiraceae bacterium | reverse complement strand
CTTGACCTCAGAAAATTCGCTGAAGCCGAAGCGCTTTTTAATAAGGCGCTTGCCGTTATGGAACAGATTCCCGATGGCGAAGCGGAGATGGCAATAACATGGTGCAACCTTGCAGACCTTTATAATGCTAAAGGCGAAAGCGGAGTGAAAGAGTGCCTTGAAAAAGCCTTTGAGCTTTTGGACAAGGAAACTCTCCCGCGAAACAGCTACTATGCTTTTGTCTGCGAAAAATGCGCGAACACCTTTGCATACTACGGCTATCCGTACTGCGAAAGGGAGCTTATAAAACGAGCGAGGACAATATATGAAAGGGCTTGAGCTTGCAAAACGTTATTATGAAGAGTTCGGAAAGCCGATGCTTGAGCAGGACTTTCCACAGCTTCTCCCGTACATAGCTGTCGGATTCGTCGGAAGCGGCTCGGAGCGCTATGGATTCGACGACGAAATGTCTCAGGATCATGATTTTGAGCCAGGATTCTGTATATTTCTGCCCGGTGAAGATGTTGTTGACAGACGAAGTGCTTTCTTGCTGGAGCGCGCCTATGCAAAGCTGCCGAAAGAATACATGGGTTATGAACGGCAGCCGATGTCACCCGTAGGAGGAAACCGAAACGGTGTAATGCGCACTGCGGATTTTTATCTTAACGCTGTTGGCGCAGATGACGGAAAGCTGTCAACAGATGCATGGCTTCGTGTTCCCGACTATGCTCTTGCCGAGACAGTAAACGGAGAGGTGTTCTTCGATAATTACGGCGAATTTTCAGCAATAAGAGCAGAGCTTTCCCACATGCCGCGCGATATAAGACTCAAGCGTCTTGCAGGAAACATCCTCATCATGGCACAAGCGGGTCAGTATAATTTTACCCGATGTATGAAACATGGTGAGCCCGAGGCCGCCCAGCTTGCCTGCAATGAGTTTGTCGGTGCGGCAATGAAGGTTTTGTTCCTGCTTCGGGGAAAATATATGCCCTATTACAAATGGAGCTTCCGCGCGCTCAGGGAACTCGATACAGAGCAAAAATATTCCGAGCGGCTTTCGTTCCTCCTCTGCGGCGCGGGTACTGCAGAAGAAAAATACGATGTAATTGAAAGCATCTCGGCCGATGTAATTTCAGAGCTTCAGACGCAGGGCTTGACGAAAGCAAACTGCGCAGACCTTGAAAAGCATGCATACTCCGTCAACGACTGCATCTCCGACGGAGAGCTTAGAAATATGCATATTCTTACCGCTGTTTAAAAGTGAAAATTAAAAAAATATGCGCGGTATACATTGCCGCACGAAAGGAGAAAACATGAACATTACAAAGGACATACGCTACATAGGCGTAAACGACCACGAAATTGATCTTTTTGAAGGTCAGTACATTGTACCCAACGGCATGGCATATAACTCCTATGTAATCATGGATGAGAAGATTACCGTTATGGACACTGTTGACCAGCACTTCACCGACGAGTGGCTTAACAACCTTGCTGAGGTAATTGGCGACAGGAAGCCCGACTATCTTGTCGTTCAGCATATGGAGCCCGACCACTCCGCAAATATCAAAAACTTCATGGATAAATATCCCGAGGCGGTTGTCGTATCCTCAAAGATGGCATTCATCATGATGAAGAACTTCTTTGGTACCGATTTTGCAGAACGCCGCGTCGTTGTCGGTGAGGGCGACACCCTCTGCCTCGGCACCCACACCCTGAACTTTGTTGCAGCACCCATGGTACACTGGCCCGAGGTCATTGTCACCTATGACAGCACCGATAAGGTTCTCTTCTCAGCTGACGGCTTCGGCAAGTTCGGTGCTCTCGATGCAGAAGAAGACTGGGCATGCGAAGCAAGACGCTACTACATTGGTATAGTCGGAAAATACGGCGCACCCGTACAGGATCTGCTCAAGAAAGCGGCAGGACTTGACATTGAGATTATCTGCCCCCTCCACGGACCCGTTCTTACCGAAAACCTGGGCTACTACATAAATCTCTACGACATCTGGTCATCCTACGGCGTTGAGAGCGACGGCGTTGTTATCGCATACACCTCCGTATACGGCAATACCAAGAAAGCCGCTCTGCTTCTCGCAGAAAAGCTGGAAGCAAAGGGCTGCCCCAAGGTCAGCGTAACCGACCTTGCCCGCGATGATATGGCAGAGGCTGTCGAGGACGCATTCCGCTATGGCAAGATTGTACTTGCTACCACAACCTACAATACCGAGATATTCCCCTTCATGAGAGAGTTTGTAAACCACCTCACCGAGCGCGGATATCAGAACAGAACTATCGGCATTATCGAAAACGGCTCATGGGCACCTATGGCCGCAAAGGTTATCAAGAAGATGATGGAGCCCTGCAAGAATATCACATGGGCAGAGAACACCGTTACTATCCGCTCCGCTCTGAATGAACAGTCCGAAGCAAAAATTGACGCTCTTGCTGAAGAGCTTTTAAAATAATACTACAGGAGGAAAAACTTGTGGCTATTTACAGATGCATGGTATGCGGCTGGGAGTATGACGAGGCAGAAGGTCTCGAGGAAGAAGAAATCGAGCCCGGTACAAAGTTTGAAGACCTGGACGATGATTTCCATTGCCTGCGCTGCGGTGTCGGCAAGGATCAATTTGAAAAAGTCGGCTGATATAGAAAATCTCGTAATCTTAACGATTACGGGATTATTTGCATATATAGATAAATTTATATAACATATAAAACACAAAAGACCTCGCTCAGACAAACAGAAGAGTTTGATGTATGGATTTAGAAAAAATATCCGGATTTCTTGTGTTTAGGGTGAAATTTCGATATAATGAATATTACAAATTGAGAGGAAAGAAGTTTTGATGATGAAAAAAGTTTTATGCCTGCTTCTGGCTGCGGTTTTGATTATCGGTATCGCGCCAGCCGCGTTTGCGGAAAACGGAACAATAACGGGCACATTTTCGTATATCGGACCTGACAACAAAACCGATTGCGAGCAGGATTTCACCTACAGCGATGAATACTTTACAGATTCGGGCTATGTATATCGCCACGACCTTGCAAAAATGAGCCTTTGCTTTGCGCAGTGCTGCGGTGTTGCGGGAACTGACTATGCCGCCCAGGCCGACAGCACAAAGGCGCTGATGGATAAGTGCGGATTTACCGGCTTTGAAGCGAATGCGGATTATCTCAACCGTCCTCGGGAAAACACCATTGGTGTTTCCTGCGCAAAAAAGACAGTCTGCGACAAGGTGGGAAATTGCACTCTCATCGCAGTTATGTGCAGAGGCTTTAACTACCACAGGGAATGGTGCGGAAACACCATCGTCGGCTATAGCGGAAACCACGAGGGCTTTGCAATCGCCGCTGACACGGCAATGGCATTCCTCAAGCAATACATCGCCGAGCAGGGAATCAGCGGCAGAGTGAAAATCTGGATAACGGGCTACAGCCGCGGCGCTATTGTCGCCAACATGGTCGGCGGAAAGCTCGACGACGGCTGCGACCTCGGAAACGGTGCTTACATAAAAGGCTACGACCTTTATGCCTACTGCTTTGAGCCGCCGATGGGCGTTGATTCATCAAAAAATCCCTCCGCGCAGGTTTACGGAAATATCCACAACATAGTAAACTCCTGCGACCTCGTTCCATATGTAGCACCGGAGTTTCTCGGCTTTACACGCTACGGAATTGACCACTATCTGCCCGCACCCGGCGATGCGGAATATGAAACGCTGAAGCCGGCTATGCTTGCGTATCACTCATCGGAGTTCGGTACCTCCGGCTACACGGTTGACGAATTCCAGTACTACGGCATTGACCTTGCGAGAATGGATCTTTTAAACACGGGCTCGGGTATGACGCTTCCCGAATTCTTCCCCTTGCTTCTTGATGCTCTGCACCGAGATGTTGTTTACGACCGAGCTTACTTTGTTGAGCATGATCAGGAAACACTTAAAGAGCTTTGCGCGATTATCTTCGGCCTCGAAGAAACAGGCGGCAGCAACATTGGCACCGCCGTCAAGATTTTTGCCGAGCTTTTAAGCGAGAATGCGCCGAAATTGATAAAGTCGATTTCCGTTGAGGGCAAAATCGAAAACGGACCGCTTTTCATCCAGATAAACGACCTTATGCTCAGAGCGGTAAAGGAAGCGGACCTTGTTGTCGATGTACACACTACTCAGGATATCGCAAAGCTGTCTCTGGGTCTTACGAAGGTTATCACAAAGCTCGCAATCAATGACCCCGACATACTTGCAACTGCAATCGTTAATGTTACAAAGCTAATCGAGTGCCACTATCCCGAGGTTACGAGAGCGTGGGTAATGACCCTGCCTGACGATTACATGAACAGCAAGCAGACACCCGTATATTGTGACTGGATGTATCCCGAAATCCCGCAGACGGAAAACAATTCGGATGCCAAAGCAGATGTGCAGTCCGAGTTGAACGAAGGCCAGTCAGACAAGGCATTGACCGAAGCGGAAACGGAAGAGAGTAATCACAACACCGCGATTGCAATCATCGGCGGCTCGGTTGCAGTACTTGCGGCCGGACTGGCTGTATTTTTAAAACGCAGATATTAATAAATACAAATGCACATTTTATTCATGCTTAAGAACAAAAAAACAGACACCCAAAGGTGTCTGTTTTTTTATTATGGTTTCTTATTCGCCGAGGTCTTCGTCTTCAACGGGCTCGTCATCTTCAACTTCGTCTGCGGTGTCCTCGTCGGAGTCTTCGATTGCTGCCTTGTCGCCGTCATCGGTTACAACACCGGTGATGCCGTCCTGCTTTGCACAGAATGCGCACAGACGGGTGCGGTTTGCTGCAATAGCCTGGTCTACGGTACCGACGGTGAGCTGCTCGGACTGGTTCAGAGACTGGCAGTCGTCATGGGTGTGGTAAACGTGGCCGAAGGGGGACCAGTAAACCTGCTCATCGCCGAGAGCTGTAGTTGCCGCCTCGAGCTGTTCTGAGGAAACGGGGTTAAAGTCATAGCTGCAAACGCCGCCGATAAGCAGAGCGATAATTGCAACTACGGTTGCGATAGCCTTGGTCTTCTTGTCAAGCTCCTTGTTGGTGAGCATGAGGATAATTACGGGGATGAATGCAATGGTGCAAACAATGACACCCATGTTATTCCACAGCCAGAACTTGACCTTGTTTGCCTCGGATGCGGGGTCAATGCGGTTTGCCTGCTTCCAGAACTGGGAACCTATGATTACGCAGGCGAGGTCGAGTATGAGTGCGATAATCAGCTGTGTCAGCTGGGACATGAAGTGAACGCCTTTGCCGTTTATAACCAGGACGGCGAGAACTTCCATAGCGATAGCAACAACCCAGAGAATGATTGCGAGAATACGCTTGGACTTTGCGTTGCCCACGGGCTTTGCTTCCTTGTAACCTTCTTTACGCTTTGCCTCAATCTCTTCCTTTGAGATTTCCTGATTGGTATCAGCGGAAATGATTTTCTTTTCTTTCTTTTCAGCCATAATTTTGTCTCCTTTAATTCGGATGCATACATTATATCAAAGATTTTTCGATTTTCAATGAAAATTATACAATATATAGAAATATCTTGACATTTTGTGCAGAAGAATGCAAAATAACATTATAATAAAAAAGGAGTAACAAAATTATGGATATTTCTTCAATCATGACTGCGCTCCTCAGCGATGAGAGTGTCCAGAGTCTCGGCAAAAAGACCGGTGCCTCTGACGAAATGGTAGAGAGCATTCTTGAAAGCGCACTGCCCATGCTCCTAAAGGGCGCAAAAGAGCAGGCAAACAATAAAGAGACCGCAGAGAGCTTTGCAGGCGCACTCATGCAGCATGCAAAGAACGACACCTCCGATTTGGGTGCATTTATGGACGGCGTTGACCTTGAAGACGGCGCAAAGATTATCGCACATCTTCTTGGTGTTGAAGGTACCGGCAAGCAGGAATCTGTTTCCGCGAAGTCCGGTGCCGATCTCAAGACCACCGCAACCGTTATGGCAATGGCAGCACCTCTGCTCATGAGCCTTCTGGGCAAGGAAACCGAAGTACAGAATGAGCAGGCAAATGTGGGCGGTCTCATGGGCAGCCTGCTGAACGGCGTTGACGTCGGCGATGTTGCAGCACTTCTTCTCGGCAAGAAGAAAAAGGAAGGCCTCGACCTCGGAAGTATAGCAAGCCTTCTCGGAAAGCTTCTCAAGTAAATAACAGAAACGAAAAAAGCAGGCATGAGCCTGCTTTTTTTATCGCATTTAAGCGTAAAAAAGACTGTCAATCTTTCGATTGACAGTCTTTCTAATTTGTTAAATTATCAGCCTTCGCCGGCTAATCTTGCAAGGATGGTAACCATCTCTGCACGGGACAGAGCGTTGCCCTGACGGAAGGTTCCGTTGGAGTAGCCCTGAACGATGTTGTTATCAACTGCCCAGGAAACTGCACTCTGGAAGTCAGAGGGGATGGTGTTTGCATCGCTGAACTGAGTGTAGCTGGAGCTGTTGATGATAGGTCCGACGTAGCGGCAGAGCATTGTTACGCACTGGCCGCGGGTAATCGGATTGTCAGGAGCGAAGGTGGTTTCGCTGAAGCCTCTGATAATGCCTTTGTGGTATGCCCATGCGATTGCATCATGTGCCCAGTAAGCATCGGATACGTCGGAGAAAGGCTCACTCTTGTCGGAAATAGTGGGCATGCCTGCCAGACGGTAGATGAAGGTTGCAAGCTGTGCACGGGTTACAATGTCTTTGGGGGAGAAGAGAGTATCGGTTGTACCGCGGGTGATATCGTTATCGAAGCAATATCTTACGCCGTTGTAGAACCAATCATCCTTGGAAACATCGGTGAAGGGCAGCTTATTGGAGAAGTCTCTTGCAGCTGCGTCGTCCAGAACCCAGCCGTTTTCGGTTGCTGCCTTGTAAAGCTGCTCATAGACGTAAACATGACCGTTGTAGTTGGGGTGAGCGTTTCTGTTGTTATCAGCGGTCAGAGCATTCAAGAAGTCGGTGCCGAGAAGTGCGGTGGGAAGACCGAAGGTCTCTACATTGAAGATATCAACATAGGTGTAGCTGCAGCCGGGATAGTTGTTGCCGTAATCCTTGTAATGCTGGTTTACACCCTGGAGAAGCTGTGCGTAGTACTGACCGATATCGAAAGTCTTACCGACGAGGTAAAGCTCGGAGAAGGAGTTGTACAGGCCGAGAACATAGAGGTCAACATCGGGGTTGAGCTCATAGATGCAGTCGATAATCTGGTCGAAAGCTCTGAAGTTATCGACGTAGGAGTAAACCATGGAGCGGAGAGCAACGTCTGCAAGACCGAGGTCGCTCAGGCCGAGTACCTGGAGAATCTTGAGCATAGCGTCGCGCATGCCCTCGAACATCTTGGATGTAAGCATTGCTTCCATCTCGGAGTCGAAGTCCATCTCATATGCTTTACCGGTGCTCTGGTATAACTCTATCTGCTTTTTGATGAACTGGCCGAAGTTGTTAAGACCGATATCAAGGGTGATAACGTCAGCTTCCTTGACATGCTTGGTGTAAGCATCTCTGAGCTGCTGAGGATCTGTAATGTACTTGCCGTCAATCTTATCGTGCTTGAGGTCGTTCATGACGTAATCGCCGAATGCCTGACCGTGAGTATATGCATCACCGTCATAGTTTGCGTCAATGAGGTAGAGCATATCTTCACTTCTGAGGCCTGCGAGGCAGTCCTGATAGAAGACATCTGCCTGGAGTGCTCTGGAGAACATGGAGGGGTAAGACTGCTTTACGTCGAGAGCATATTTGTAAATGCGCTCTTCCATTTTATACTCTGCAAGGCCGTAGCCGTTGCTTGTGGAGTCGCCCAGGGCGGTGTAAACCAGCTTGGTGGATTTGTTGCCGGAGTCGCCTGTTCCTGCATCAGCAGGTTCTGCAAATGCGGCTACGCCAAGGGAGAAGACCATGATAAGAGCGAGGAGTATAGAAATAAATCTTTTCATAGCAATTCCTTAATCAATAATCGTAATTCAAAAATGTTTTCCTACTTATTAAGACTGGCAATATCTTGCGAGCATTACAACCATCTGTGCACGGGAAAGTGCATCGCCCTGGTGGAAGCAACCGTCATCGTAGCCCTTGATAATGCCCTTATCAACTGCCCAGGAAACTGCGCCGCAGTATGCGGTGGGGATGGTACCTGCGTCCTTGAACTGGGAGTAGCTGGAGCTTGCACCGGAACCGTTAGCAAAGCGGCAGATCATGGTGACTGCCTGGCCACGGGTTACGGGGTTGCTGGGAGCGAAGGTGGTATCGGTGAAGCCCTTTACAACACCTGCGTTGTATGCCCATACGATTGCATCGTGGTAATCGTTGTTGGGAACGTCATTGAAGGGAATGGACATGCCTGCAACGCTGGGGGAACCTGCCATACGGTAGAGGAAGGTTGCCAGCTGGCCGCGGGTTACGGTTGCGTTGGGGGAGAAGGTGGTTGCGGTTGTGCCCTTTGCAATGCCGCGGTCGTAGCAGTACTCTAATTCATTGTAGTACCAAGCGTTTGCAGGTACATCAAGGAAAGGCAGAGTGGGAAGCTCGCCGTCATAGCCGGGGAGGCACTGGAGAATCTTAGTTGCCATGTAAGCATGACCGTCGGGAGTGGGGTGAACCATCTTAATGCCGGAAACTTCAACGCCCAGCATATCGCCGGTCAGTGCGCCGCCGACGTCGAGGTACTTGATACCGTAGATGTCGGTGCCGTCTACGTCAGCGAAAAGGCAGCCGGTTTCAGCTGCGAGATTCTGCAGGAAAGCATTTTCTCTCTGGCAGTAGTAATCGAAGTGGGAGTAAAGCTCAACGCCAAGTTCCTTCTCAATGTCGAAAGGAAGATTGACGCAAACAGGGTTTGCCATGCCGACGAGAACGAGGGTTGCGTCGGGGTTGAGATCCTTGATGACCTTAACGAGCTTGGGCATCTGATCCTCGTACATTTCGGCACCTGCCATCAGAGCACCGATATATGTAGAGAGAAGTTCCTTAACATCGCCCTCGGAAAGAGTCTTCAGAAGGGAGGTGAAGGTATTTGCAATGCCGTCTGCAGTGGTGGGGATGCGGTAAATGCTGCTCCAGCCGAGACGGTTGGAAACAGTGTACATCAGAACGGTCTGAGCATAGCTGAAGATGTCGTTGCAGCCGAGGTTCAGGGTCATGAGGTCAGCCTTCTTGATGGAAGACTTTGCTCTTTCGCCGGAGCCCTTGATGTTGGGGTTGTCAGAGCTCAGCCAGCCGATTGCCTTGATGAAGAAGTCTTCGCCGTATTCATCGATATAGGGATCGTTGCATGCGAGTTCGGGGTAACCCATCATCTTGAGGTAGTCACATGCACGCCAGCCGCTGTGTGCGCGGGATTCAACGCATCTTGCGCCGACTGCCTGACCGACGATCTGGCAGTAGCTGCCGTCCCAAACGACTTCTTCGTTCAGGTATGTACCTTTATAGGGGTCAACGGTTGCCTCGTAAGAGGGCAGACCGTAGCCGGATGCGATACTGTCGCCAAGGCAGACATAGGTTCTGTACTGCTTGACTGACTTGTCTGCGAAAGCGCCAACGCCCATAACACTTACAAACATGAGAAGTGCAAGTGCGAGGCAGAGAGCTTTCTTCATGGATTTCTTCATACTTCTTTCCTCCTTGGTTTGCGCTGTATAAAAAATTATTTTTAATACAAATTATTTCGGCGGGAGTCGCCGTCATTAAAACATCCGAGTATGGCGGATATTGTAATTACAGATTTTGATTAACCCTCGAGAGCTTTGTAGTCAACCTTGCCCGCGGGAGTTCTGGGGAAGTCCTTAAGTTTCTCGTAGAAAACGGGACGCATGTTGTCGGGGAGATTCTTGTCGCACTGTGCGCGAAGCTCCTTGACGAGGTCTTCAAAGTTGCCCTTGTAGCTTTCTTCGGGAATTACGAATGCCTTGAGAACCTGGTTTGAACCGTCATTTGCCTTGACAACACAGGATGCGTAAACACCCTTGTTCTGGCTGAGCTCATTTTCGACCTTGGACGGGAAGATCTTGTATACTGCACCATCGATAACGGTCATGATCATTCTCTTCATACGGCCTTCGATAAACAGGAAGCCATCCTCATCGACATAGCCGAGGTCACCGGTGTGAATCCACTTGCTGCCATCGGCATGAGTGCGGAAGAGGTTGTTGGTTTCTTCCTCATTGTCCTTGTAGCCCATCATCATAGAGCCGCACTGCATAATGATTTCGCCGACTTCATAGTATCTGCATTCGCGCTCCTCATCGTTGTTGTATGCTGCAACAACATTCTTGGGGAAGGGGATGCCGACACTGCCGACCTTGTTGGCAAAGCTGAACTCGGTAATAGCGGTTGCACAGACCTCAGACATGCCGTAACCTTTGACGAGAGGATTGAATCCGTCGGTGTGGGTTTCGGTGAAGAGCTTGATCGCTGCTTCCTCGAGAGGAATGTTCATACCGTCGCCGCCCATGCCGACTGTGCGCAGGCAGGTGAGATCCATCTTCTTGAGCGCTTCGTTGGTGGTCATGGGTGCCAGATATGCGGGGATGATTGCGCAGTGGTTGGGCTGATACTTCTTGATGTATGTAGGCCATTCAGCCGGGTCGAACTTGGGAATGATGACAACTTCCATGCTCAATGCCAGAGGCATATGGATGTTGTCGATTGCGCTGTAGATAACGTAGGGAATCATGGCGTTGAGGAAAACGTCACCCTTCTTATGGGTCATGCTCAGATTGTAGTTCTGTGCAACGAAGTTGAAGGAATGGTCATTCAGATAAACGCCCTTGGGGAAACCGGTAGTGCCGCCGGTATGACCGAGATATGCAACATCGTCGGGGTTCTTCTTGTACTTGATTTTGGGGTAGAACTCGGATGCCGCGATGAAATCAGCCCAGGTGAGGGCCATTTCGTTGTCCATAAACTTGGTGTCAAGCTTGCGGACCTTGAATTTGAAGCCGGCAGCGGTTGCGGAAGGCATACCCTCTGCCAGGGAATAAACGATTACAAGACGTGCACCGTACTTTTCGGCTGCTTCCATAACCTTGCTGCCGAAGAGGTCGAGGGTGACGATAACGTCGGACTGGGCTTCCTTGAAGAAGCTTTCAAACTCTTCTGCAGTGGAGAGAACGTTTACGAAGTTGGGAATTGCACCGATGCGGTTAAGAGCATAGAGGGTGGTGATTGCAACCGGAGTTGTAAGAGAAACAACGGTAACAACATCTCCGGCTCTTACGCCGTAAGCCAGGAAGGAGCGGGCAACGGTGTCAATGTTCTGGAAGAACTGTGCGTAAGATGTTTTCTTGCCGAAGTAGTTGAGAGCGGTACCGTTCAGGTTGTCCTGGTTGTTGTTGTAGACCATCTCGTACATGGTGCAGTTCGGCATCTCGGCGTTGATGAAGTCCTTGGTGAAGTATTTGAGCCAGGGCTTGTCAATGGAGGGGAAGCCTGTAAGAGAACTGTCGATGGGCTTGTGGAAAATCTTTTCCGCAACCTTTTCCTTACCGCTTTCGGAAAGTACGTTGATGGAGTCGAGATATTTGTATGCTTCGGAGACAGTGATGGAATCAAGGAAATCCATACCGACATCGCCGAGAGAGATATCGGAGAGAGCGGTGCCCTCGGGAACCATGCCGCGCTGAAGCTTTACAAACTTAAGAAAATCTTTGGGGTTGAGAAAGCGCTCTTCGGCTTTCTGCTTGGTTTCAACGATGGGTTCGTTTTTCTCTGCAGTCTGCATCAATAATTTCTCCTTTTTGCCTGCTATACTTTTATAATATAATAATAGAACACTTAGCTGAAGTATAGCTTCTCTCATAAATATTAAAAAAGACTTAAGAAACTATGCCGACGGCAGTATCAGGCAAAAAATATTTATTATTATATTAGTATAACCTTGTAAATTATATACAAAAACTATACTAATGTCAATGAAAGTACTGAGAAATCAATGCTTTTTCCATGTTTTAAACTATTTAAACGTTCAAAAATGCAGACATATATTGCAAGAAATACAAAAAAATGAAATAGTACGCGAATATAAGAAAATGATATCAAAAATGTTACAAAATGTCAACGAATAGAAACACTTAAAAAGTATAGGTGTAAACAGCTGTTGATTAACGAAAATGTGCCGCAGAAAGCGGGGAAAACGACTTGAAATTTGGTGCCATATTTTTCCGACTGCGGCACATAAACATGGATATCAGAATTTGGGAAGAAATCTTACAGCGCGCTTTTGAGCCGGCTTTTCAAGTTTGCGGACAGGCTCTTCGGACGGTTTGTCTTCGCTTTGCTCGCGGGATTCAACACGCTCCCACACGGAAGAAAAATTTTTGAAATCGGGTATTTGCTCCGACATAATTATCACCGATGTATCTTATGCAGCTTATTGCAAAGCTGTGCGGAATATGCGATAATACGGAAAGAAAAACTAAGTGAGGAAATATCATGCCGAGATTTTTTACATCAGATGCCGAAGCCTTTGGCAGCACCGCAATAATACGCGGCAGAGATGCCGAACATATAAAGGTGCTTCGTCTTCGCCCCGGCGAGGAACTTACAATCTGCGACGGAAAGGGAACGGATTATAAATGCAGGCTCATCCGCGCCGATAAGGACGAGGCGGAAGCCGAGGTAATCGAGGTCGTGCAGTGTCCTGCAGAACCGAGCGTTTACGTCAAAATTCTCTGCGGACTGCCAAAGGGCGACAAGACCGATTATATAATTCAGAAATCTGTCGAGGCAGGCGCTTCGGAGATAATATTCTTTGACAGCGAGCGCGTTATCGCCCGTCCCGAAACTGCGGAAAAGAAGCTTGAGCGCTGGCAGAGAATTGCCGAGGAAGCGGCAAAACAGTCGGGAAGAGGGATAATTCCCGAGCTTAAATGGTGCAAGAGCTTTGCTGATGCGCTGACCGAAGCAAAAGAAACGGAGCTTGGCCTTTTCATGTACGAAACGGGGGAGAGAGAAGCCCTGCCCGAGGCGCTGAAGGGTGCCGAAAAAATAAAAACCGCAGCCATAATAACAGGCCCCGAGGGGGGCTTTGAAAAGGCCGAGGCTGACATGGCGCGAGAGCAAGGACTTCACGTCTGCTCAATGGGTGAAAGGATACTCCGATGCGAGACTGCACCCATAGTTGCGCTCACCGCACTTATGTATGAAAGCGGCAATCTGAACTGAACAGAAAAAAGCCTGTAAGCATTGAGCTTACAGGCTTTTTTTATTACCACTTGTTTTCGACTTTCTCGGCAAAACCGGGGAAGTCTTTTATCTCAATTACCTTGCCGTCATCGAGGATTGCTTTACCCGTGAACAGACCGAAAACCTGATGCTGATCGCTCTTTATGAGCTTGACATCGGTGCAGGATGCGCGGTCTAAAACGGGCTTGAAATCCATCTCAAATCTGCCGTCGTCGGAGGTAAAGGTCCAGGGGGAAAGGAAGTCCTTTTCATTTCCCGGGATATTGAATTTGACCTGACTTATCTTGTGGGCTTTGCCGTTATAAAACAGCATATTTTCGCTTGCGGCGGAAGTATTTCCAAAGCCGTAACCGATGTTCCAGCCGAAGGGAACACCGTCAACTGCGCCCGATGCCGAGCCCCAATACCACGTGTTGTGATACGTCCACACGCCGCGGCCCCAGTCCAGAACCGCGAAGGACCTGTCCTTCGTCAGCTCGAACCGCTGCTCGCCCAGCTCGATCCAGCCCTCGGCGCGCATGCAGTTGATCTTTTGGTTGTAATAGAAGTGGGCAGGCTTTTCAAAGGGTGTTGCAATGACCATGCTCTCGTCCGGCTCGTCGGAGAGCTCGATCATGCCTTCGATGGCATCCTTGCCGAGGAATTTATCCATGTGGAAGGTCAGCTTGCGCACGCCGTCTTCATGGTAGAACGCCATGGCGTAGCCGCCTTTTGAGATCTCACTGGCGCCCTCTGCCGAGGTGCCCGGAAGATCCGTCTTTCCCATGGGGAAGAGGCGCATGGGGCTCTTTGTCTTTTCCCAGCCCTCGTCAAAATTCAGGAAAGAGATGGAATCCAGACCCATATAGCCGTTGTCCGCGATGGTGAGCGCGAGACCGATATGCCCGTCCGTGATCATGTAATAGTCCCATTCCTTCAGCCGGAGCTTGCTCGCCTTCACGTACTCC
>JAZLFI010000079.1:0-2477 GCA_045615725.1 Oscillospiraceae bacterium | reverse complement strand
CCACTTAAAGCGGGCTCATATCGCTCAGTGGCTAATGTCTGTTCGTCCTTATCTAAAATGGAGCCCAAAGCAGTTCCCTCCATATATGCATCCAATTCATAGTATACATAGCTTGATGTACCATAAAACGGATATCAAGCTATCTCACCGCAACCTCAACGTTTTTTCCGCTGAAGGCAACACCATATTTATAGATGGTATTTACGCCTTTTGAGGTCATTTCGGCATCGTATTTCTTCTCGTTGATTTGCTGCAGAGCAGTTTCGGCAAGAGCCTTAAGCTTGCTCCCAGAGCAGTTCTTTTCGGCCTTCAGCTCAATGATGATACCGGGGAGCGTTTTTGCCTCCGGGCTGAGCTGAATATCATACCGACCTTCGCCGGATTCCCGGTTTGAGGTGGTGTAGGAGCCGCCGAGCAGGGCGCAGATGCCGAGCATAAAGCCGTGATAGAAATTCTCCTTAGCCATATCAAAGCTGCTTACCGACTGGATCAGTAGCTTACGGATGATATCTCTGAGCTTTTGACCGTCTCCGGAGAAGATTGCCCCCTGCACCGCGATAGCGGTGGACTGCGGGATCATATTCTCAAATTTCTGCAAAATCTCCTTGCGGTACACAAGAGAAATCTCCTTGTTCGGCAGGGCAACCTCGCACATAAAGTCCCCGCTGATGGAAACGGTGGATTTGATGACCTTCAAATAACCGGCAACCAGCAGGAAGCTGTAAAGTGAGGATGGATTGTTCTTGACCTGCGGATAAATCACGCTTGTGTCGATATAGGTAGTAAAAGAGCCGCCATTTACGAGAGAAGTGAGCTTCTGATAAATCTCGTCGTCGGCTTCATTGATGACCTCGCCGATAATGTCATTGCTTCCGGTAGAGAGCCAGAAGGTTCTCGGCTCGCATTTGTTACTGAAATAGTTTACGACCGACCACGGATTGAAAATATCCGTGCTGCCGAAGTGATATCCGTCATACCACTCGCAGACCTCATCATATTTTTCGGATTTTCCATAGTATGCTGCCATTTCCCTGACCTCATCGGCGGTGAATCCGAAGTATTCGCTGTACTTACTATCAAGCACGGAGTTGATAACGAGGTTATTCAGCCCACTGAATATGCTTTCCTTAGCAACTCGCAGAATGCCCGTCAGAAAGCCATAGGCAAGGCTTTTGTTATCCTTGAAGCAGCCGGAGAGGAGGTTGCGCATAAAGCCGATGACATCCTCGTAAAAGCCCTTTGTATGACCTTGCTGAATCGGCGTGTCGTATTCATCAACGATGACAACAGTGCGTTCGTTGTAGTGCTTGTGGAGCATCTGTGAGAGGTATTCAAGAGCATGGGAAAGATCGACCGCCGAAGCTGTTTTCGAAACGATCTTTTCAAAGAATGCCTTTTCCGTTTCGTCTATTTTTTCGCTTTTCAGAAGCTCGTTATGACGCTTGAACTCCTGTGCGAAGATGTTTCCGATCTCCTCAAAGGTTTCTTCCCATGTGGTGTACTTTACATCCTTGAATGTGATGAAGATGACCGGATATTTGCCCTGATAGGCGCGGTACTTTTCACCGCAGGACCAGATTTTCTTATCGGTAAAATAGCGTGACGTATCCTCATCCGTTTTTTCAAAGAAGGTACGAAGCATATCCATGTTCAGCGTCTTTCCGAAACGGCGGGGACGCGTGAACAGAGATACCATTGGGCGCTCATCAAGGAAGTCACGGATCATCAGCGTTTTATCAATATAGTAATACTCCGTCGATGCCAGACGGTAATCAGACACCCCGACAGGCAGGGGAAGACGGGCTGTGCGCCGGCTGCTTTTATAGGCGCCGGTCTTTACCCGCTTATCAGCCGGCTTTTCGGCGTTGGCAGGGATCAACCAGTCACGTCCATCCTTAAAGGCACCTTCAATTCTTCCTGTGCGGCACAATCCGGTCACAGAGCGATCAGTAATATTCCAAAGCCGTGCAGCCTCTTTTACGGAGATATATTCAGCCATAAACAACCCTCCTTAGATAAATCCATTTGTATTATACCCATCCATCGGCAAAAGGTCAACCGCTTTTCGGAAATATGTCGCACATTTTCGGAAATATATCAATATCAAATTATCGAACACGCGAGGTCTATGCATTGCCGATTTTCGTTTGAATATCAAGCGGCGCTATGGTATGATACTGTTTATAGGACAGTAGTTGTGTGAGAATAGAGGTATCTCAAAGGAGGTATCATTATGGAACAGAACATGTTCACGGACGAGCAGCTTGAAATTCTCCGCAAGGGATTTCGGGAGCATGACTTTACGCAGACAGTGCCATTAAATATGTCGTATAAGGATATGACGCCGGAGCAGGCGAAGGCGTTTGTCGCGCTGAAAACGCGAATCATGAACTATGCGAAGGCAAATCTGCCCGCGCTGGATATCAAACGAAAGATCGGCAATTTCTCCGATGATTTCCCCGTCAATCTGCTGCTGG
>JAZLFI010000078.1:0-4286 GCA_045615725.1 Oscillospiraceae bacterium | reverse complement strand
AATACGCCTGCCACATTTGCCTCCATTGCCCATGCAATGGTGTTTGCGGTGGAAACTGCGTCAAGACCGTATTCGTACATCTCGTAGTTCCACTTGTTAATAAGCTGAACGTCGGAGTTTAAAATATTGCTTCCCATGAGAGCCATGACATCGAGCTCGGGACCGCGCACCAGCTTGTCGCCCAGCATGACAGAGCGCTCACAGCGGATGGGGCAGTAGGTACAGCCGCGGTTAACGACATTGCACTTATCGGCAAAGACCTTGCCCGAAATCTTCTCAACGTCCTCGAACTGACCCTTCTTGTAGTTTTCTACGGGAAGCAGACCTTTTTCGTTCAGGTACTCCGCAAAGCCTGCGGTGCCTTCCTTGGGGAGAAGCTCACCTGTTACGGGGTGAGCGCGGAGAATATCGGTCCACTCGCGGTTCACTTCTCTTGCCTTTTCCATTTCGGTGACTTCAATGTCGCCGTTGCCTGCGGCAACGATGCCCTTGAGGTTTTTGAAACCGAATACGCCGCCGAGGTCGCAGTGCTCTGCCTCGCGCTCGCCGCTGTATACGCTTGCGAACTTGACCATGTTTTCGCCTGCAGGTCCGATGACCAGCATGCCGCACTTGACGCGGCAGCCGCGCTTTTCGTCCATGGCAAACTGCATTTCCTCCTGAGCCTCTGCGGTCTTGAGCGCCCAGACGGTCTTTGCCTTGTTAAACTCGAACTTGCCGCTCTGAATCTCGACCCACATGGGCTCTTTGCACTTGCCGCGGATGATGAGTGCGTCCAAGCCCGCCTTCTTCAGGTAATAGCCGAACTCGCCGCCGCAGTTTGAGTATGTAACAGCGCCCGTTACGGGAGACAGCGCGGAAATGTTAAAGTGATTTGAGCACGGTGCTCCGGTGCCTGTGAGAGGGCCGGTTGTGATAACAATCAGATTTTCCTCGGACAGGGCGCTTTCCCCGCCTTTAAGGCAGTCGGACATAATTTTGGATGCCATCGCTCTGCCGCCGATATAGAGCTCGCGGTCTTCGTCGGACCAGGGATAGTCCCTGACTTCCTGCGTTCTCAGATCAAGCATCACGACTTTATCCATGTAGCCTTGATAATTTGACATAAAACACCCCTCGTTTTTTGTATTTAAATTTTTCCTTCTTTACATTGTTACTTTATATACAATAATACAAGCCTAATTGTAGACCTTATTATTAAAGAAAGTCAATAGACAAGTTCTGAAAAACTGACAAGTTTTTGTCAATATAAAAGACGGGCAGGTAAAAAACCTGCCCGTCTGTTTTTTCAAATCAGACTTCTTATTATCTTGTCCGTCGTATCAAAGCAGATTGCGGAAACTCTTTTGAGCTCCGTCATAAACTCCGCTCCGCCGCCCGTAAGGCTGTCGGAAATAGCCTTTATGAGCAGGCAGGGAACATTGTTTCTCGCGCAGGTGAGCACGATTCCCGCCGCCTCCATTTCGCAGATATCCGCGCCGTATTTCTCGTGAAGCTCGCGCTTTGCCTCCGCCGCGTCAACGAACTTGTCCGCCGAGGCGCAGGTGACCTTTTTAAGGCTCGGGTTAATCTCCAGCGCCTTATTCAGCAGTGCCGCATCCGCAGGCACATATGCCGAGGGCTGGTCGGGATACTGACCGCGCGGAAGATTAAGCCAGTTCGTGGTGTCAAGGTCGTAGTGAATGACCTTTTCCACGACGCAGAGCTCCGCCGTGGTCATCTCCTCTGTGAGCGCGCCGACAACGCCGAAGTTTATAATCATATCCACACCGAACTCAGAAATAAGGAACTGTGTTCCCGCGGCGGATGCAATCTCCCCCGCTCCCGAATCGAGAACGTACATGGTAAAATCTTCGTTTTCATAGATGTGAACGGTGTTGCCCCGCTTCTTAAGACTTTCCTTTGGCTCGCCGTATTTTCCGAGAACGGCATCGACCTCAACGGCGACGACAACGCCGATTTTCTTTTTGCTCATGGTTTGGCCTCCTGCGTTTTTTTCGATTATATCAAAGCCCTGTTTCTATTGCAATATTTCTCCGTTTGTGGTTGAATATTATCATACAAATTTTACGGGGAATGATGAATAAATGACCGAACTTGAAAAGAAAAACATACTGGCCTTTTTTGCCGAAAAGGACGAAAAAGGCGTTTCCAACGAGGAAAAATCGAGGACTCTTTCAAAGGTAATCCGCCGCGTCGCCAGCACCGATAAAAGCAAAAGCTTCGAGGAAGCAGAGGGTGTTGCCGACAGCGAATATCCTCTCGGCATGGTGGTTGAAAACGATAAGCTCATTGGCCTCGGCATTCACATTTTCAACGAGGATGTCTACCCTCTCCAGAGCTTTGAGATATACCTCCGCGGCTGTGACCTGACAGGTCATCTCGACCTCAGTCAGTGCAAGGATATGGTCTTTCTCGACCTCTACAACAACAGGATAAAATCCGTTAACGTGGGTGAAATGCCCGCCATGAGAATTCTCGGACTTCAGAACAACGAGATAGCCTCCCTCGATGTCCGTGGACTTCCCGTGTGTCAGGGCATCGACGCAGGCAAGAATGAGCTCGAAAGCATTGATGTTTCTCGAAATTCCGAGCTTGTGGAGCTCTACATAAACGACAACCGCTTCACGGAAATCGACCTCAGCCACAACCCGAAGCTCAAGTATTTTTACTGCCACAATAACGGCATTACCGAGCTCTGCGCCACCGCAAATCCCCTCCTGCGCCACCTTGACGCGACGGGCAATCCCATGAAGAAAATCCGCTGTCTTGCGCCTCAGCGGGATGAGTGTCTCCCACTCAGCATCACAGCAGAGGACGGCGGCTGTGTGGGGCTTAAGTTTAACCCCGTTTACAACGCCCAGTGGAAGGAAACCGGCGAATGGCAGCAGAGCTATTACGCATACCCCGACGATGGCAGAGTTTTCGACGGCTGGTACGAAAACGGTCAGTGCATAAGCCGCGAAGAAAGCTGGATAGACGAATACGGCGCAAGCCGCGAACTTACGGCAAAATTCAGATAAAACGGCAGAAACCGCGCGATTTATACAAATCGCGCGGTTTGTATATTCATTTCAAAAATATTGCCGCTAACAGAATTTTGAAATTAAAACCCGAGTAAGAAAAATGCTTAAAAATTCACTTTTAAGGTAAATAGTTTTACTTATTTATAATAAAATTTATTGAAAAGCCTTGTTTTCTGTGGTATAGTTGTCACAGCTTTAATTAGTTAAAAATACTTCAAAGTGCATATAAGGCCATGGGCCCGGGGGAGCACTTTGATGCCAAAACATGAAAGGAATGATGTAATGAGCAAGTATTCCGGATACATGGATAAAGTTGCAAAGTTTGACCTGAGCACCGGCAAGCTTGAGACCTATCCGTGGAGCGACAAAGACAAAGAAATGTATATCGGCGGCAAAATGATGGCTGCCAAGATTCTGTATGACAATCTTTCCGGCAAGGAAGAGGCATTCTCCGAAGAGAACATGATTGTCATCCCCACCGGTCCTCTGACCGGCACCGGCGCACCCAGCTCCGCAAGATTTGATATTGCCGCAATTTCTCCCGAGACCGGCGCTGTCGAATTCTGCAACTGCGGCGGCAACTTCGGCTACTACCTCAAGAAGGCAGGCTATGACGCACTGGTTCTCACCGGCAAGTGCGCAGAGCATTCCTGGCTTGATATTTATAACGACAGCTTCATTCTCCACAACGCAGACCGTGAAGAAATCTGGGGCAAGGGCGTTATCGACTCTCAGGCAGCAGTCCGCGAAATTCTCGACAGAGACTACGGCTGCCGCGTAAAGTGCGGTGTTGTCACCATCGGCGCAGCAGGCGAAGAGATGCGTCCCTATGCTGACGTATTCAGCCAGGAGCGCGTAGCCGGCAACCACGGCGGCATCGGCGCAGTATTCGGCTGGAAGAACCTGAAGGCAATCGCCGTTGCAGGCAACCACCGTCCCACCGTCGCAAACCAGGAAAAGCTGGATGCATGGAACAAAAAATGGATTGACGCAATCAGAAGCAACGCTCTGACCGCATCTGCTGCAGGCGCAGACCATTCCAACTGCCTGTCCTGCCCCATCAAGTGCGGCGTTGCAGACGTACAGCCCAAGGGCGAAACCGATCCCGAGCGCGAAGCTTTCGGTCTTCTCGAAGGCGACGTTCTCGCATGCAAGCTCAAGCACAGCCTCGTCAAGATGGATGCTTCCGACAAGCTCAAGTCCGAGTTCCTGTTTATGATGCAGAACGTTCTCGAGAGCATTTCCGCAACCGGTCAGTGC
>JAZLFI010000077.1:0-1341 GCA_045615725.1 Oscillospiraceae bacterium | reverse complement strand
AATTTCGATAAATCTACCTATCTATCACGGGACGGAAGAAGGTACCCTTGACCGCGGCGTGGGGCACTTGCTCGGCTCGTCTCTGCCCGTGGGCGGCCTCGGTACGCATTGTGTATTGACCGGTCACAGCGGTCTTGCCGGGCAGAAGATGTTTTCAGACCTGAATCTCTTGAAAGAAGGCGACATTTTCATGCTCCGTATTCTGAGCCAGACGCTGGCCTATAAGGTTTGCGAGATCAACACCGTTTTGCCGGAGGACACCTCGAAGCTGACCGTTGAAATCGGACGCGATCTCTGTACTCTTATCACCTGTACACCTTACGGCGTAAATAGTCACCGTCTGCTGATCCGTGGAGAGCGCACGGAGTATGAAGAAGCAATCAGCGTAATCGAGGATGCAGAATTTACCCCCGTAGAGGAATCCACGTGGGGCAGCGAGTACCGTCACGGCCTCGCTTATGGTGGCCTTACCATCGCGGGAATTGGCACGGGCTTTGGCTGTTATAAAGCAATTCGGCGGGCAAGAAAGCTGAAACACAGACCGCGCTTGCTGCGGCAAGAGAGAAAGCGAGGAAAACATGAAGCACTTTAAGCTGCGGCTGTTCCTGTTAATCCTATTGATCTGCCTTGCCTTTGCCAGTGCCGCCTTTGCGGTTAAGCCGCTGATCGACGGCGCAGAAAAAAGCATCGAGGTCAAGCAGGCCGTGGAGGAATACCACGAAACAGTTGAGGAAATCCGCAGAGATTCGGAAGAAAAGCAGGAAGTCATCCCATACGCAGCGCTCTATGAGGCAATGCAGACCTATAACCGGGAGCTCTATCTGTTCAATCAGAATAAGCTGGACAGCAAAAGCGCCTATGAGCTGTCTCAATTCAAGCTGACCGACTACGGTTTGCCCGATGAAAAATTCGGAGTTATCACAATCCCGAAAATGGATTTGGAAATGCCTCTGTTTCTCGGAGCAAGTGAGGAAAACATGGCAGCAGGTGCGGCTGTACTGTCTCAGACGAGCATCCCCATTGGCGGTATCAACAGTAACGCCGTGATTGCCGGACACCGGGGTTACAGCGGCTATCCCTACTTCAAGGAAATAGAGCTTTTGGAGATAGGTGACGAGATCACGGTCATGAATATCTGGGGAACGCTGACCTACAAAGTGGCAGAGATCAAAATCATCACTCCGAATGATGTGAACGCAATTCTCATTCAAAAGGACAGAGACATGATAACGCTTCTGACCTGCCATCCCTATGCCAGCGGCGGGAAATACCGTTATCTTGTCTTTTGCGAGAGGGTGGAGGCGGACGCCAAATGAGCTTTGAATATTTCTACGGAGGCCA
>JAZLFI010000076.1:0-9140 GCA_045615725.1 Oscillospiraceae bacterium | reverse complement strand
GCAGGCAGTTCCAATCATGTGTCAGAGCGCAGGCAATTTCCTTTTTGCTGCCGCAACAGGTATTGTAACCTGCTTCCTGCCGTATCTTCTCTATACATACGGTCTTACGGGACTTGAAAACGGCAAGGCATCCATAATGGCATCCATAGAGCCTGTCGTGGCGACTCTCGTTGGTCTTGTAATCTATCACGAGAAGCTGACTTTGCTGTCGCTTCTCGGTGTTATACTTGTCCTGTCGGCAATAGTGCTTCTCAATATTAAAAATAAAGAAACCGAGCTCAGTTGAGCTCGGTTTCTTGTTATATCTTACTTTTTGTTAAAGCTGTCTTTCAGCGCAACCGCTCTGTTGAATACAAGATGCTCGGGTGTTGAGTCCTTGCTGTCAACGCAGAAGTAACCCATGCGCAGGAACTGGAACTGTGCAGGTGCGGTGACGTTTTCGAGCATCTTTTCCAGCTTGCAGCCCTGAAGAATTTCGAGGGAGTTGGGATTGAGGCAGGAAATATAATCCTTGTCTGCGGCATCGGGGTCGGGGTCGTTAAAGAGGTTGCTGTAAAGCCTGACCTCAGCCTCTGCGCAGTTGTTTGCGTCAACCCAGTGAATGGTTGCGCCCTTGACCTTGCGACCGTCGGCAGGGTCGCCGCCGCGGCTTTCGGGGTCGTACTTTGCAAAGATTTCGACTACGTTGCCGTTTTCGTCCTTCTTACAGCCTGTGCAGGTGATAAGGTATGCACCCTTAAGACGGCATTCGGGGCCCTCGGGATAAAGACGCTTATACTTGGGAACGGGAACTTCGAGGAAGTCATCAGCTTCAATGTAGAGGTTTTTGGAGAAGCTTACCTTGCGTGTGCCTGCCTCGGGGTCATTGGGGTTGTTCTCAACCTCGAGCTCCTCGCTCTGACCATCGGGATAGTTCTCAATGGTGAGCTTTATGGGTTTTAAAACAGCCATTGCGCGCTGAGCGTGCTCGTTGAGGTCTTCGCGGAGGCAGTGCTCAAGGAAACCGAACTCAATAGTGCTGGGTACCTTGTTAACGCCGATTCGCTCGCAGAAGGTGCGGATTGAAGAGGGAGTGTATCCGCGGCGGCGCAGACCGCAGAGAGTGGGCATTCTGGGGTCATCCCAGCCTGAAACTCTGCCTTCCTCGACAAGTCTTCTCAGCTTGCGCTTGCTGAGAACGGTGTAGTTGATGCCGAGACGCGCAAACTCAATCTGACGGGGCTTGGAGGGAACGGAAACATTCTCGATAACCCAGTTGTAGAGGGGACGGTGGTCTTCGTATTCCAGTGAGCACAGGGAGTGAGTGATGCCCTCAAGTGCGTCCTGAATGGGATGAGCAAAGTCATACATGGGGAATATGCACCATTTTGTACCCTGGCGGTGGTGCTCAATATAACGGATACGGTAGATAACGGGGTCGCGCATGTTGAAGTTGCCCGATGCAAGGTCAATCTTAGCGCGGAGGGTGTATTTGCCCTCGGGGAACTCGCCGTTTTTCATTCTCTCGAAAAGCTCAAGGCTTTCCTCAATAGGTCTGTCGCGGTAGGGGCTTACTGCGGGACGGGTGGTGTCGCCGCGGTACTCCTTGAACTGCTCGGGAGTAAGCTCGCAGACATATGCAAGACCTTTGTTTATAAGTTCGAGAGCATATTCGTAGGTCTTCTCGAAATAATCCGAGCCGTAGAAGAAGCGGTCATCCCAGTCAAAGCCGAGCCAGTGAATATCCTCCTGAATAGCGTCTACGTATTCAGTGTCTTCCTTTGCGGGGTTGGTGTCGTCCATACGGAGATTGCAGATGCCGCCGTACTTTTCGGCAGTGCCGAAGTCTATAATAAGCGCCTTGCAGTGGCCGATGTGCAGATAGCCGTTAGGCTCGGGCGGGAAACGGGTGTGCACCTTCATGCCCTCGCAGCGACCGCCTTCGGCAAGGTCCTCGTCGATGAAATTCTCAATAAAATTTTTGCTTACAAGTTCATCCATAATTATTGTTGCTCCTAAAAAATTTCATATAGAGAAATTATAAACTATTGTTGTGGTAATTACAATAAAAAAGTGTTATAATAAGCTCAAAAAGATGATAAACGAGGGGAGATGAAGCCATATGAGCGGAAAATTCGATATCCTTATTGTGGGCGGCGGTCCCGCGGGAATTTCAGCCGCGCTGACAGCACGCAATCGCGGCAAAAATGTGGGCGTAATCAAAAACCCCGCTGAGACAAGCAATCTCCATAAGGCGGAGCTGATAAAGAATTATCCCGGAATGTCACTCAGTGGTGCTGAGATGATCGAAAGCTTCACTGACCAGCTTAACCAATGCGGAGCAGAGATAATAGAGGGCAAGGCGCTGAGCATAATGCCCCTCGGTAAAAGCATCGGCATTGCAGTTGGCAATGACTTTTACGAAAGTACAAGCGTTATTGTCTGCACGGGCATGGGACGCAGACCTCTCTGCGACGGCGAAACCGCGTTTTTAGGAAGGGGAGTCAGCTACTGCGCGACCTGCGACGGAATGCTCTATAAGGGTAAAAATGTTGCCGTAATCGGTGACAGCGCAGAAGCAAAAGAGGACGCTGAGTTTCTGCGCAGTATCGGCTGTAATGTTGAATGCTTTACGGGCCGTGAAAAGTTTGAAATTTCGGGCGGAATGAAAGCGGATACTCTCACAGTCAACGGTAAAGAATACAAAACCGACTGCATATTCATTTTAAAAGAAAGCCTGTCCGCGGAAAGCCTTGTCCCAGGCGCAAAATGCGTCGGCGGCAGATTTGAAGTGGACAGAAAGCAGAAAACCGGTATTGACGGAATTTTTGCCGCAGGTGACTGCACGGGCGCACCTTACCAGCTTGCAAAGGCTGTAGGCGAGGGCAATGTTGCGGCGCTTTCGGCTTGTGAATACATTTCTGAAATAAGCAAAGGAGAATAATAAAATGGCAGTTATACATCTTACAAGCGCAAACTTCGACGAAGAGGTCAAGGAAGGCCTCGTAATGCTTGACTTCTGGGCAACATGGTGCGGTCCCTGCCGTATGCAGGCACCCATTCTCGAACAGCTTGACGCGGAATGCAAGGGAAATGTCAAGGTCTGCAAGATTGACGTTGACGAGGAACCCGCACTTGCACAGCGCTTCGGAATTATGAGCATTCCCACCCTCATTTCCTTCAGTGATGGCAAGCAGCTTGAAAAGCGCGTAGGCGTTCAGAGCCTTGAACAGCTTCAGGAAATGCTGGGCTGAAATTTAGTCAAATTTAACAGTTGCAAATAGTAATTCACCCGTATATAATACGGGTGAATTTTATTTCGAAATTTTTAAGTAAGGAGAATACATATGTCAGATTATATTCTTACTTGCTGTTCCACAGCTGACCTTTCAAAAGAACATTTCAATGCAATAAATGTTCCCTATGTCTGTTTTCACTATTCAGTGAACGGCGAAACATACCTCGATGACCTCGGCGAAAGCATGCCCTTTGACGAGTTTTATAAGAAGATGGCAGAGGGTGCCGAAACCATGACAAGCCAGGTAAATGTTTCCGAGTTCATTGATTTCTTTACTCCTTTCCTTGAAGAAGGCAAGGATATACTGCATGTCACTCTGTCCAGCGGACTTTCCGGCTGCCTTAACTCCGCAAGAACCGCCGCAGGCATTCTTGCAGACAGCTATCCCGACAGAAAGATTTATGTTGTTGACTCTCTCGGCGCATCCTCGGGCTACGGTCTTATAATGGACACCCTCGCCGAAAAGCGTGATAACGGCGCAAGCATCGACGAGCTTCGCGACTGGGTGGAGGAGAATAAGCTCAGACTCCATCACTGGTTCTTCTCAACCGACCTGAGCTTCTATGTCAAGGGCGGAAGAATTACCAAGGCCGAGGGCTTTTTCGGCACCATGCTCAAGATATGCCCTCTGCTCAACATGGACAACGCAGGACATCTTATCCCCAGAGAAAAAATCCGCACCAAGAAAAAGGTTATAGCCGAGATAGTTGCGCGCATGGAGCAGTTTGCCGAGGACGGACTTGACTATTCCGGCAAGTGCTATATCTCCCAGTCCGACTGCATTGAGGACGCCGAAGCCGTTGCCGCACTTATCGAGGAACGCTTCCCAAAGCTTAACGGCAAGGTCGAGATTAACAATGTCGGAACCACTATCGGAAGCCATACAGGTCCCGGTACTGTGGCGCTGTTCTTCTGGGGCAGTGAACGCACCGAATAATCCTTGACAAATAAGGAAAATATAACTATAATAATTTTTTGTTAAAAGCCGTGACGGGCAGGAGTAAGCCAAGCGTCGGAAGCAGAGAGAAAGCGGGTGGTGAAAGCTTTCGGAGACGCCGCTGAAGGTCGGCCCTGAGCAGATGTGCTGAAACTAAGTAAGCCATACGGGTGCTCCCGTTACAGAGCATATGAGTGCCGCGATAAGCGGAATTCAGGTGGTACCGCGTAAACTACAAGCGCCCTGATTATATTCAGGGCGCTTTTTTCATTAAGGAGAAGATTATGAAAGAACTACCGAAAGTGTATGACCCCGCGTCAACCGAAAAGAAAATCTATGACATGTGGATGCAGGGCGGATACTTCAAGGGCAAGATTGACCCCGACAAGAAGCCGTTTTCCATTGTCATGCCCCCTCCCAACGTAACCGGTCAGCTGCATATGGGTCATGCTCTTGACTCAACCTTGCAGGATATACTTACAAGATACAAGAGAATGCAGGGCTATGCAGCCCTCTGGCTTCCCGGCACCGACCATGCGGGCATAGCAACCCAGATTAAGGTCGAGGAAGAGCTCCGCGTAAAAGAGGGCATTACCCGCTATGACTTAGGCCGCGAAAAGTTCCTCGAACGTGTATGGGACTGGAAGAATAAATACGGCAGCCGCATTGTCGAACAGCAGAAAGTTCTCGGCGCATCCTGCGACTGGGACAGAAGCGTTTTCACCATGGACGAAACCCGCGCAAAGTCCGTCCGCGAAACCTTCTGCGACCTCTATGAAAAGGGACTTATCTATAAGGGCAACCGTATAATCAACTGGTGCCCCAAGTGCCGCACCGCGCTTTCCGACGCCGAGGTTGAATATAAGGATATGCCCGGCCACTTCTGGCATATCAGATACCCCATTGAGGACTCCAACGAGGAGTTTATCATTGCAACAACCCGCCCCGAAACCATGCTGGGCGACTCCGGCGTTGCAGTACATCCCGATGACGAGAAATACACCCACCTCGTTGGCAAGAACGCAATCCTGCCTCTCGTGGGCAGAAAGCTTCCTATCGTAGCCGATGACTATGTTGAACTGGGCTTCGGTACAGGCGCGGTTAAGATGACTCCCTGCCACGACCCCAACGACTACGAGGTCGGTCTGCGCCACAATCTTGAGCAGATTCTCTGCATTGACGAGGATGCAAAGATTATAAACGGCGGCAAGTATAACGGCATGGACCGCTATGAGGCGCGCGACGCAATCGTAAAAGACCTTGAAGAGCAGGGTTACCTTGTAAAGGTTGAAGATTACAGCCATAATGTCGGTTGCTGCTACCGCTGCGGCACCGTTGTCGAGCCTCTCACAAGCCCCCAGTGGTTTGTAAAGATGAAGCCTCTGGCAGAAGCGGCTATCGAGGTCGTTAAGGACGGACGCATCAAGTTCGTTCCCGAGCGCTTTACAAAGACCTACATGAACTGGATGGAAAATGTCCATGACTGGTGCATTTCCCGTCAACTCTGGTGGGGTCACCGCATCCCCGCATGGTACTGCGATGACTGCGGCGAGATTACCGTTTCCCGTGAGGATGCCTGCGAGTGTGCTCACTGCCACAGCAAGAACATCCGTCAGGAAGAGGACGTTCTCGATACATGGTTCTCTTCTGCACTCTGGCCTTTCTCCACAATGGGCTGGCCCGAAAAGACTCCCGAGCTTGACTACTGGTATCCCACAACCGTCATGGTAACGGGTTATGACATCATCTTCTTCTGGGTTGCGAGAATGATATTCTCCGGCATGGAGCAGATGAAGGAAGAGCCTTTCGGAACAGTATTCATCCACGGTCTGGTGCGTGACTCTCAGGGCAGAAAGATGAGCAAATCCCTGGGCAACGGCATTGACCCGCTTGAAATGGCGGAAAAATACGGCGCCGACGCACTGCGCTTTAACCTCATCACCGGCAACAGCCCCGGCAATGACATGCGCTTCTATGTTGAAAAGTGCGAAGCAATGCGCAACTTCTGCAACAAGATCTGGAACGCATCCCGCTTCGTAATGATGAACCTTACCATCGAGGACAATAAGCTTCCCGAAAAGCTTGAAACCGAGGATAAGTGGATTCTCTCCAAGCTCAATCAGGTCACCAAGGAAGTCTGCGAGAATATGGACAGCTACGAGCTTGGCGTTGCCGCAGGCAAGATTTACGATTTTATCTGGGACAGCTATTGCGACTGGTATATCGAGCTTACAAAGCCCCGTCTTAACGGCGATGATGAGCAGGCAAAGGAAGGCGCACAGCGCGTTCTGCTGTATGTCCTGACCGAGATACTCAAGCTCCTGCACCCGTTCATGCCTTTTATTACCGAGGAAATCTGGCAGGCACTGCCTCATGACGGCGAAGCTCTCATGATTGCCGATTATCCCAAGTTCACCGAGGAACTTAACTTCCCCGAGGACGAGGTAAACTTCGAGATGGTCATGGACGCAATCAAGGCAGTCCGTGCACGCAGAGCCGAGATGAATGTTCCTCCCTCCAGAAAGAGCCACCTTATCATCGTTTCCGATAAGGCAAAGCCCTTTACAGACGGTGTGCCCTTCATCTGCAAGCTGGCTTACGCTTCCGAAGTTTCTGTAATTGACCAGGTTCCCGAGAACACCGACGGCATGGTTTCCGTTATCACCGATAACGCAAGAATGTTCATGCCCATGGCAGAGCTTGTTGACCTTGAAAAGGAAAGAGAGCGCATAAACAAGGAGCTTGCAAATGCCGAAAAACAGCTTCAGGCGCAGATTGGAAAGCTGGCAAACGAGAACTTCGTTGCCCGCGCACCCGAGCATGTTGTAAACATGGAGCGCGAGAAGAAAGCAAAGCTTGAGGGACTTATCGAAAACCTGAAGGCAAGCCTTGAAAACCTTGGAAAATAAATAATTTTCCCTGCATACTTCGACGGCATACGCAATAGAATAAATATAAACTGGCATCGTGTAATTACACGGTGCCAGTTTTTTTGTTTGGAGTGATACGAATGAAAATAATAAGCGAATATCAGTCGGGCAGACTGAATGTTTCGCTTCAGGGTGAGCTTGACCACCATGAGGCGAAAAACGCAATGGACAAGATAACGGAAGCGATGGATGCCTGCATGCCGCGGGAACTGAGCCTTGACATGTCGGACTTAAGCTTCATGGATTCCTCGGGGATTGCGGTGATACTGAAAATCAGCAAAAAGCTGAGAATTACGGGAGGAAGAATGAGAATCGAAAGTCCTCAGCCTCAGCCGAGAAAAGTCCTTGAAGCCGCAGGCATTAATGCGATTGTGCCCATAAAAACCGAATGGGAGGTTACAACATGAAAATCAGTAATTACATAAAGCTTGAGTTTCCAAGCTTAAGCGCAAACGAAAGCTTTGCCCGCGCAGCCGCGGCAGGTTTTGCTGCCCAGCTTGACCCGACCCTTGAGGAACTGGGCGACATCAAGACCTCGGTTTCAGAGGCTGTTACAAACGTCATCGTTCACGCATATCCCGACACAATAGGAAAAGTCACCATGCGCATGAGGATAATCGACGGCGAGAAGCTTGAAATTACCGTCCGTGACTGGGGCAGAGGCATAGAAAACCTTGAGCAGGCGATGGAGCCGATGTACACAAGCGGCGGTGAGGAGCGAAGCGGCATGGGCTTTACCATTATGGAAAGCTTCATGGACAGGCTAAGAGTAAAATCAAAAACGGGTAAGGGTACAACTGTCACCATGATCCGTGTACTTAAACAGCGCAAAAGATGACCGACGGTATGATTAACGACCTCCGACTTGCGAAAGAGGGAGATAAAAAAGCCGCTGAGCGTCTTATCGAGGAAAATTCGGGACTGATATGGAGCGTAGCGCGCAGATTTTTCGGACGGGGCACAGATCCCGATGACCTGTATCAGTTGGGATGCCTGGGATTTCTCAAAGCCATAAGCGGCTTTGACGAAAGCTTCGGAACGCAGTTTTCAACCTATGCCGTGCCGAAAATTTCAGGTGAAATACGGCGCTTTCTCCGCGATGACGGAGCAATCAAGGTAAGCCGCGGAATAAAGGAGCAGGCACAGCAGATTAAGAACGCGCGAAATCAGCTTGAGCAGAAGCTGGGGCGCGAGCCATATCTCTCGGAGCTTTCCGAGGAAACGGGCTTTTCGCCTGAGGAAATTGCCTTTGCAGAAACAGCAACTGGGCCTGCCGAAAGTTTACAGCGGGAGACGGGGGAGGACGGCTTTACTCTGGAGCATGTTCTGACAGACTCCGGCGATGAGAAAATGCTTGAAAGCGTATCGCTTAAGCTTGCGGTGGAAAAGCTTCCCGAAAATGAAAGGAAAACAGTTTTCCTCCGATATTATCACGGCATGACTCAGGATAATGTGGCGAAAATACTGGGCGTTTCTCAGGTGCAGGTGTCGCGGCTTGAGAAAAAGGCAATGGAGCACCTGCGCGAAATCCTTGAATAATGATTTTATCCATGATAAAATAAATCGTTATGAATAAGGAAACAGAAAACAGATATATTGAAGCAAGAAAAAAAGTAATTGAGTCGGATTTTTCAAGGCTTAATCCCATGCAGAGAAAGGCTGTCATGGCAACGGAAGGCCCCCTGCTTATACTGGCGGGAGCGGGAAGCGGAAAAACCACCGTACTCATAAACAGAATAGCAAATCTTCTTCGCTACGGCTCGGGCTCGGACAGCTGTGAGATACCCGAAAATGCCTGCGAGGAGGATATCGCCGTAATGGAGCGCGGCGGGGAAGAGGCAAGACGCTTAGCCGTGTATGAGCCTGTTGACCCGTGGCGCATACTTGCCATAACCTTTACCAATAAGGCGGCGGATGAACTCAAAGCAAGACTTGAAAAAATGCTTGGACCCGAGGCAAATGATATATGGGCATCCACGTTCCATTCCGCCTGCGT
>JAZLFI010000075.1:0-1255 GCA_045615725.1 Oscillospiraceae bacterium | reverse complement strand
CAGAAAGCCTGTGAAGCGTTTATGGGTTTCTTCGCTTGAAGAATCCGCTATTCGCAAGGCTCTCAGCGATATGAAGCCTATGTCAGCTTATGACTGCCTGTTCAACGCAGGATTTGCAAGGGCAAAGGCAGACTGGCTTGTGGGAATGAACGGCCCACGGCTGTTTTCCGTCCGATACGGCGGTAAGCTCAATATCGGGCGTGTGCAAACGCCTACACTTGCAATGATCGTTCAGCGTGATGCTGAGGTCAGCGGCTTTGTGAAGCAGAAATATTACACGGCTGACCTGAACTGCGGAGACTTCATTCTTTCTTCTGCGAGAATCGACGATGAAAATGCCGCTGATACGCTTGTTTACGGCTGTGACGGCAGTACGGTCACGATCAGCACGGTAAAGCGTGAGGTCAAGACTGATAAAGCTCCGAAGCTCTACGATTTGACTACGCTCCAAAGAGTAGCAAATAAAGCTTTCGGCTACACGGCACAGCAGACTCTCGACTATACGCAGTCGCTCTATGAGGGCAAACTTGTTACTTATCCCCGTACCGACAGCCAGTATCTCAGCGATGATATGGCGCAGACTGCACTTGATGTGGCAAAGCTCTGTGATACCTATTTCGGGTTCGGTATCTCACATACTCCCGATATTGCAAAAGTCATCAACAATGCTAAGGTATCGGGACACCACGCCATTATCCCCACAAGCGGTATTGCTACGGCTGACCTTTCTTCTTTGCCAAACGGTGAGAGAAATATCCTCACGCTGATTGCCACAAAGCTGATCTGTGCAACGGCTCCGGCTCATAAGTATGAAGCTGTCAAACTCACTGGTATCTGCAACGGTACGGAGTTTACTGCAACAGGTAGGACTGTCCTTGAAATGGGCTGGAAAGCCTATGCAAAGCAGTCCGACAAAAAGAATGAGGAAAAAGCTCTGCCTGCGGTATCTGAGGGACAAACTTTTATTGTGACCGCAAAAAAGTCTGAACATTTTACCTCACCGCCGAAGCCCTACACAGAAGATACGCTGTTATCGGCTATGGAACGTGCAGGCAATGAGGACTATGACGAGGACACTGAGAAAAAGGGACTTGGCACTCCTGCGACAAGAGCCGCAACGATTGAAAGCCTTGTCAAGAACGGCTATGTAGAGCGTGACGGCAAACAGCTCAGAGCAACAGACAAAGGCAGAGAGCTTATCAAGGTCGTTCCTGATGAGGTCAAGTCCGCAAAGCTGACGGCAGAATGGGAGTCA
>JAZLFI010000074.1:0-2839 GCA_045615725.1 Oscillospiraceae bacterium | reverse complement strand
AACGAAGCCTGCGCCGTCGATCTGGCAGCCGTATACCTGGTCAACATAGGACAGGTAGATCTGTGCTGCATCTGCGTTCTGTGCGGTATCGCCGAAGAGAACGTAGGTGTCTGCATTTGCGCAGATTTCGGAAACTGCCTGGGTCAGAGGATTGATATCGCTGGTGTCGTAGTCGGGAGTCCATGCGGGCAGACCGCAGCCGTCAAGGTAGCCGTAGTGGCAGATTGCACGGCCAAGTTCCATGCAGTACTGTGCTGCAACCTCTGCGTTGGGAGAGGAAGCGGAAACTGCGAGGGTGTCGGAAGGACCGCCGATGAGCTGGCCGAGAGATGCCTTATCAGCATTGATTACGGGGAATTCTGCAACCTGAACCTTATCCTTGAAGTCGTCGTTTGCAGCAAAGTCAGCGCAGTTCCAAGTGCCGTTCATGTAGAATGCGTACTTGCCTGCCATGAAGTTTGCCTTAACTTCGTCGTTGGTCAGTGCAATGCCGTCGGGATCGAAGTAGCCGTCATTTACGAGGCCCTGGAAGGTATCAACTGCGGATGCAACGTCTTCGTTGTCCCAAGTTGCTCTGCCGAGGAAGATGTCGTTGAGTGCGTCAGCGCCGCAGCTCTTCTCAATAACGGATTCGAGGTACTCGGTTACACACCAGGTCTCCTTGCCGGAGCAGCCGAAGGGGATAATGCCCTGGGCCTTGAGTGCGTCGCAGCATGCGATGAACTCTTCATAGGTGCCGGGAACTTCTTCATAGCCAACCTGCTTGAGCAGATCCATGTTTGCAAACAGGCCAACAATGTTCATGGTGAGGGGAACGCCGTACTTGCTTCCGTCGAAGGTTACGTTGCCCATCATTACTTCGGGGAGCTGATCCTTGAACTGCTCGTAAACTTCGTCCATGCAGTATACACGGCCGGCGTCAACGAAATCGTTCAGGAATGCGCAGGACCAGCTGAAGAAGATGTCGGGCATCTCGTCTGCCTGAGCAGCTGCCTTGATCTTGGTCTTGTATGCCTGGTTTTCGGTTGCTTCCCAAGTCAGCTTGATCTCGGGATGTGCCTCTTCCATGTCAGCAATAGCTGCTTCGTAGGAATGGCGGTTTGAGTCACTTTCGGTTGCAATGCACCACATGGTGAGCTCGGTCTGGCCGTCTGCTGCTGCATCGTCAGCTTCTTTTGCGGGCTGGCCGCATGCTACCAGAGCGAACATCATGAGCAGTGCGAGAAGCAGTGCAAGTGTCTTTTTCATGATTTTCCTCCTAATATTTTTTGGCAACCTCTCTACGGTCACCTTATTAACTTATTTTGCCTTTACCATACACCACGGGTATTCGAGCCTCAGTTCCTTGCCGTCAATATGGTAATAACAGACTGTATCTTCAAACTGGTCGTTATATACGAGCTTGAAGGTGCCGTCCTTTTCGTTCACCGTATAATAACCCGGGAAATAACCGTCTTCCATAAAGGTGCCTTCCTCGGTGAATTCAAACTTCCAGTTGTTTTCCGGGCTGACCCACTGTCCGACAATGCCGTCGGGCTTGCCTTTTCCGTCAAAGGTATAAGTGGTCTGCTCAAAGACATAGAGCTTATCGCCATCGAGCTTATAGCGCAGATTCAGTTCTTCCCCATCTGAAGATTTCAGGAGAATATGCTCATCGTCGCAGTCGTATGTATAGTCCTTGTCGTGGAAAACTGCGGTTCCGTCCGCTTTGAGCTTTAATATTACCGTTTCTTCATCGTGAATATATGCCCATTTGCCCTGAAGCGCCTGAGCCTGCGGCGACAAATCAGCCGCGGCACAGCCGGCAAGCAGCAGCAATACGGCAATTAACAGTACCGAGATATATCGTTTCATATAATTCAGCTTTCAATATTGTGAATTTATACTATGTGTATAATGCACAGATTTGCATACTATTTTATAGTAAACATTATACAGATTTGGCAGATTAGCGTCAAGATTTCGTCAATCTCGTATCTGACAAAATTCATGTATTGAGTTTATGCACCTTTTACAAAATTAGTTTAGTACTCTTTAGTCTTTACAAGTCGTAAAATGGCAATTATAATAGGAATATCAATGAAAATTCAGTCATACGGAGTTTACTAAATGATTTATCTCGACTATGCCGCATCCGCTCCTGTCTATACAGAAGTCTGTGCTTTGACGGCTGATATCATGGCCAATATATACGGCAATCCCTCATCTGAGCACAGCGAGGGAAACAAAGCTCGGCGGCTTCTGAGAGAGAGTCGGCAGGATATCGCTTTTCTTCTGGGGTTTAATCCCGAAAATATCATTTTCACTTCAGGCGGCACGGAAGCAAACAACACCGCGATTATGTCCGTCAGATACGACAAGCGAAAAAGCATTGTTGTAGGTGCATGCGAGCACCATTCGGTATTGAACGCCGCAGAAGAACTGAAAAAACACGGCTTTACCGTGACATATGTCACGCCCGATGCCTGCGGCAGGATTACCGCCGAGGCAGTTAAATCCGCGCTGAGTGCCGACACTGCCCTGCTGAGCATTCAGGCTGTCAACAATGAAACGGGTGTCGTGCAGGATATTACCGCCATGGCAGAGCTTGCACACAGTGTCGGTGCGCTGTATCACTGCGACGCTGTGCAAAGCTTCGGGCACATTCCCCTGCCCCTTGACTGCGCGGATATGGTATCGCTTTCGGGGCACAAATTCGGCGGTCCGCGGGGTATTGGAGTGCTTGCGGCAAAGCCTATGACACTCGGCTTGGCATATATGTTCGGCGGGAAGCAGGAATTCGGTTTAAGGGCAGGCACGGAAAATCTCCCTGCAATCGCAGGGCTTGCACTTGCGGCAA
>JAZLFI010000073.1:0-21010 GCA_045615725.1 Oscillospiraceae bacterium | reverse complement strand
ACCCGGCCGCAAGAAGACTGCAATTATCTTTGCAATCATCATCTTCGTATTCTGCCTGCCCACCGCACTTGACGGTCTTGGCTCCGGCATTGCAGGCGGCGCATCCATTGCAAGCCCCGTTGAAGTATTCGGCGGCGATGTTAAGGGTTGGAACGACTGCTGGCTCGACTTCTATGACCTCCTCTCCGAAGGCATTCTGATGCCTCTGGGCGCAATGGTTATGTCCTTTGCAATCGGCTGGCTCTGGAAGATCGACACTGTTATCGAAGAAGCACAGCAGTGCGGCAACAAGTTTGTTGCAAAGGGATTCTTTAACCTCTGCTACAAGGTTATTGCTCCCGTTGGTATGCTGTTCGTTCTTTACGCACAGATCACCGGCTTCTTCGGCTAATAGCTGATTAAAACCAAACAAAAAAATCCTCCGGTTATCCGGAGGATTTTTTTTGTTCTCTGAAGATAGAAGAGGGGATACTCGACACTTTTTATTAAAGTGAGTTTTAAAATTTATTTTCCGAAAATCGTTGACAAAATGCCACAAATGTGTTAAATTTTATATGGAAATAGTCATACAAATCTAAAACTATATTAAATGGAGAAATTTGTTATGTACGGTATTTATAATCTTGTTGCAAGCATTATCAAAACTTTTGAGCCCGATTCTAAAGATGAATTTGTATGGCTCGATGCAATCTTCGGCATGTTCAAATAATCTTTATACATAAAGACGTAATATATTTTTGAATAATACACCAAACAGCAAACACACAGAGTGAGGCTTTCACCCTGTGTGTTTATTTTATTTCCTAATATTTCTCGGCGAGATAAATCATTATTTTCCCGCAGAGAGTGACGTGCTTTTCGGTATTACATAAATATAATAATTATTATCTTATGTAAACTACGGAGGGCGTCATGGATGTCAGAAGCAGAGCACTTGCAGTGAGGCAGGCAATACTTAACACAGCACAGGGGGAACATGCCGCGGATTACACACAGGCGGCGGAGGCGATAGCCTGCTTTTTCGCGGGAATTATTCTATCTATCGCAAAGCTGATGGGCTATGGCGCACCTTTGGGAATAGCGGCAGTTGCCGCCGCAGGAGGCGGGCTAAACGGTGCCTGCTGTCTTCTCGGGGCAATGATTGGCTATCTGGCATCCTGCGGACTCGATCAGGGAATACGATACATAGCCGCGGCGGTTATTGCGTTTACTGTGTGCTTTGCAATGTCGGACACGAAGATTTATAAGAAAATGTTTTTTGCGCCTGCGAGCGCAGGCATAGCGACTCTTCTCACAGGTATTCTCGCAGGCTTTTCCCGCATTTCGGATATTTCGGTCATAGCGCTGATTTTTCTTGAAACCGTGCTTGCATTCGGTGCTTCATGCTTTTTCCGCGAGGCATTGAGCACAGAAGTGCCCGTGACGGAAGCTTCCGAGCTTCGCCGCTCAAGCGCCATACTCATCAGCATTTCGGCACTTATGATGTCTTTGAGCAGTATTGTAATTCTGAACGTTATTTCCGTTGGCAGATTTGCGGCTGTTATCGTCTTAATGACTGCCGCACTGCGAAACGGCATGATTACGGGCTGTTACGTGGGAACGGCATTCGGCGTATTTATGGATTTAGCCGCAGGCGGAGCACCCTTCTATACGATGTCATATGCATTTTCGGGTCTCACATCGGGAATATTCAACCGCCGCGGCAGACTCATATTTGTACTCAGCTTCGTTCTTTCAAACGCTGTGTGCGTTGCCTGCGCATGGACGACACTTCCTCATTTTGATGCGCTGTTTGAGGCATTTGGAGCATCGGTAATATTTATGCTTTTGCCGTCAGGATTTCTCAGCAAAGTCGGGGCACTCATGCAGAATGAGATGTGCGGCTGCGGAGAATCGGGACTTCGGCGCTATGTATCGCGCAGGGTCGAGAGGTTAAGTTCTGCATATTCGGGGCTTTATGAGCTTGTTCGCAGGAATGCCGAGGAGCCCTGCAACGACAACGATCCCTCCAAGGTCTTTGACCGTGCCGCAGATGCGGTATGCGTTTCGTGCAGGGAGAAGAACCGATGCTGGAACAGGGACTATATGGAGACAATAAACGCGCTGAACGATGCAAAAATCGGTATGGACAAGCGGGGGAAGATGCTCATCAGCGATTTACCCGCTCACTTTGCGGAAAAATGCCTGACTCCCGAAGCTCTTGTTACCGCCATTAACGGAGAGGTGAGGGCGGCAAATTACCGCAGGCAGTTTAGCGAGTGCTTTAAGGAAAGCCGCGACACTGTCTGGGGACAGTACGGGGATATGGCGGAAATTCTAAACACGGTATCCCGTGAGCTTGCAAGCCCGAACGGTGCTGACAGACTCTGCGAAAGGCGGCTCATCCGTTATCTGCGTACCCTGGATATTGATGCCGATGTTGCTGTTTACCGTGACGTGCGCGGCAGACTCCGCGCTGTTATCGAAAGCGGAACTCTTGAGCCGCTTTACAAAGAAAATGATTATCTCAACAAGTTGTCCACGGTAGTTGGCGTTAGATTATGTAAACCCAAAGCGGATGAAAGCGCCTCGGGCAAGCTCGTGCTCATGGAAGCAGAACCGCTGGCGGTCAGCGTTGGCATTGCGGCAATGAAGAAGAAGGGCGAGAAGGTCAGTGGCGACAGAGGCACGTATTTCAAAACCGACGGGGGAGTGCTGTGTGTAATTCTTTCCGACGGCATGGGCTGCGGCGACGAAGCCGCAAAAGAAAGCGGCGAGGTGGTATCAATCCTCGAAAAGTTTCTGCGCGCGGGAATTGACCCTGCCCTTGCAATGAAAACCCTCAGCTCGGTCATGCTTCTGAAATCGGGGGACAGCTGGGGCTTTGCCACGGTTGACCTTATGTGTATAGACCTTTTTACGGGCGAAACGGGCTTTTACAAATATGGTGCCGCACCAAGCTATGTGTACAGCGGCAAGACGGTAAAGCGGATAAAATGCAAAAGCTTTGCCCCGGGACTCAATCCCGAAAACGGAGCACCCGATGTTGTTTCCGTGCGCCTCAAGCCCGGATGCACGGCGATTATTGCCTCCGACGGTGTTATTGCCGATTCCGAGGACGAGTGGATAAGTAATCTTCTTATAAACTCGGATGGAGATATGAAGGCGCTTGCGAGAAAAACTCTGCGCGAGGCGGAGAGCATTTACGGGAAAAATGACGATATGACAGTGCTTACGGTTAAGGTATGCAATCGCGCATAAGAGATGCGTTTATTGGAAATAATTTTAATGAATTATGTAAGGAGGCGGGTAAAATGGTAAAAGGAACTTCACGCAGAATAATTGTGGTGAAATCACCTGACCCCGAGGTTTTTGACGAGGCTATATTTGTTGTAAAGGAAGAATTCCTGCGCTCACCGGGTGTGAGTCAGACTCAGCTTTTAAACGATGCCCGCCGTGCGGCGGCAGGACTTGTTGACAAGTCGGGGCAGTCAGCTCATAACAGACTTCCTCAAAGCATTGCAATAAGCATCTCGGCTGTTATGGGCTCGGGTCTTGCAGTTGCGGTTATGAAGATTTTCGGTCTTTAAATTGGATAATTTTGTGATATAATCGACTTACGGGGTGATTATATGACCGAAAAGGTATTCAAAATAAGCGGTATGCACTGTGCGGCATGCTCGGCAAGCCTCGAGCGATTTATGTCGCGGCAGGCGGGTGTGAAGGAGGTTTCCGTTAACCTCACCACCGAGAAGATGCGCATTGTATATGACGATACGCTGAATACGGAAAAAATCTGCGAGCTTGTGGACAGGCTCAGCTTCGGCGCGGAGGAATACGTTTCCGCCGATGCGCTGGCAAAGGAAGCCCGCAGAAAGGAAGAAGCCGCAAAAAAAGCAGAGCACGACGAAATGCGAAAGCGCGTTAGTCTCTGTATCTTATTTGCCGTGCCGCTTCTTTATGTTTCCATGGGACATATGATAGGCTTGCCCCTGCCGGAAGTCATAAGCCCACATTATAATCCTCTGGGATTCGCACTTATTCAGCTTATTCTGACTCTGCCGATTGTCTACGGCGGCAGGAATTTTTATAAAAACGGTTTCGGAAGCCTTGTAAAAGGCCATCCGAATATGGATTCGCTCGTCGCAATCGGAACATTTTCCGCTCTGCTTTACGGCATATATGCCCTAATTAAGATTGCACTGGGCGATACATCTTACTCCGATAATCTGTTCTTCGAAAGCGCCGCAGTCGTTATTACCCTTGTGCTTGTGGGCAAATTCCTTGAGGCACGAAGCAAGGGTCACACCTCCGACGCAATAAGAGCGCTCACGGAACTTGCGCCCGAGACCGCAACGGTTACGCGTCATGGATTAGCCGACGAGGTGCCCGTCGCCGAGCTTCGCGAGGGGGATATTATAACAGTTCTCCCCGGCGGAAGATTTCCCTGCGACGGCACTGTAACTGAGGGCGCATCCAGCGCGGATTTATCCATGCTGACCGGCGAAAGTCTGCCCGTAAGTATTGAGGTCGGCGACACGGTAACCGGCGGCAGTATTAACGGCGAGGGAAGAATAGTTTTCACCGCGACCAGAGTCGGCGGCGATACTGCTCTTGCCCAGATTATCCGCATGGTTGAGGATGCGCAGGGTAAGAAAGCGCCCATTGCAAAAACTGCGGACAAGGTTGCAGGCGTGTTCGTTCCCGTCGTTATCTGCATAGCTCTCGTTTCGGCGATTATATGGGCGATTGCGGGTAAGGATATGGAATTTGTGCTCAACATCTTCGTTTCCGTACTTGTTGTTGCATGCCCTTGCTCTCTCGGTCTTGCAACTCCAACGGCTATCATGGTGGGAACGGGCAGAGGCGCGGAACTCGGTGTGCTTTATAAAAGCGGCGAGGCCTTGCAGGCTCTCTCCTATGCCGACACCGCGGTGCTGGACAAAACGGGCACTATAACCGAGGGCAGACCCAAGCTTGCGGATTTAGCTGTAATTGAGCCTTGCACCGAGGATCAGCTCCTTTCGCTCTGCGCTGTTGCGGAAATGGGCTCTGAGCACCCCGTTGCAAAGGCAATAGTCGAAAAAGCAATGCTACGCAAAATGATGCTCCCCGAGGGAAAGAATATCACGGCAATCCCCGGCAGAGGCGTCAGCGCTGAGGTTCAGGAAAAGCAGGTGCTTATAGGCAATCTCCGTCTTATGGAGGAAAAGGGCATTGAGGTCAAGGCGCTTGAAAGTGCCGTGAGCAGGATGCAGTCCGAGGGCAACATGATAATGTATGCCGCGGTTGACGGTGCGCTTGCAGGCGCATTCGGCGCAGTCGACGAAATTAAAACCGACAGCCCCGAAGCAGTGGATAGTTTGCATAATTTAAAGCTTGATATAATTATGTTAACTGGCGACAACGAACAGGCAGCAAACAGCATTGCAGAGCGCGCAGGGATTGACAGTGTGCTTTCTGGCATACTGCCCGAGGGCAAGGCAGGGGAGATAGCTCGGCTCAAAGCCGAGGGCAGGCGCGTTGTCATGGTGGGCGACGGCATAAACGATGCTCCCGCCCTTGCAAGCGCGGATATCGGCGTTTCTGTGGGCTCGGGCACAGACGTTGCCATAGAGTCTGCCGATATTGTGCTTATGGGCTCAGGGCTGGGGAGCCTTGTGACGGCAATCCGACTTTCAAAGGCGGTCATGCTGAATATAAAGGAAAACCTTTTCTGGGCATTCTTCTATAACAGTATCGGTATTCCCTTTGCCGCAGGTCTGTTTTATGCATTCGGCGGACCTCTGCTTTCGCCGATGTTCGCAGGAGCGGCAATGGCGCTGAGCTCAATCTCAGTCGTGTCCAATGCATTGAGATTGAGGAAGTTTAAATAATGTTATATTATGTAAACAGAAATAATTTTAATCTGCGATTAATTTTCAATCGCGGGTACATAGGAAGTGCGGATAATGACAATTAAAACAAGAAAGCTGATGCGCGAAAACGCGCAGAATAAGAAGAAGCTCCCCGAGGTTTCGCAATACTACTTGGATGACGTCATCGAGTATTTGCACGGAAACGGCGGATACGGCGAGGATGAATCCATGCCATTCTTCGGGATAAGCGAATATTACAGACAGGTAATAATCAGAGTAACTATCAGCATGCTTCTCGACGGCGAAAAAGAGGGAACTCCGCCTTGGGAGATAGTGGGCGACGATTATAAGAGCTATTGCAATTCCATGATGGAAAAGGTCCCGAAGCTGTCCGTTTTCGGCAAAGTGCTTCAGATACTCGGTCTGCTTTTCTATGTTGCCTCGGCATGTCTGATTTCGTATGTCGGCATACAAGCACTCGGGTGCATGGGCTTTGAATATCCGATTTTGTGGAAAATACTGCTTGTTGCCGCCGTCGTGTGCATAGCACTTCTTATCAGCCGCAAGCCATTCAATGTGTTTTCCTTGAGCAGTCTTGCGTATTCGGCGATAATTTCCCTCGGCATCTGTCTCGGAGTCTGCGCGTACTTTGAGTGTGATGTTCTCGGCATGCTGAGCACAAAGCCCTGCGTAATTTTCGCTGTTGCAGGCATTCTGCTTCTGCTACTTGGCATAGTATGTGAAAATATTTCAGAAAAAAAGAGCGGTTCGTGAGAACCGCTCTTTTTTCTTATTTAATTCTCTCGGCGAGGATATATTCCGTGCGGTGGTCGCGTTCGCCGCCGTAATACTTATCAATTACCTTCTGGAAAACCTCCTGCTCGGGATCTGCCATGGCGAATAGAGTCATGCAGGAAAGAAGCTTCATATCATCGGGCCAGCCGAAAATCTTTGACGGATTGTTTTCGGGGAGCTTAAGAAGCTCGTTTGAAATCTCGATGAGGTTTCCGCCGAGGTAGGGGTCAGCGAGGAAATCCTTTGCTTCCTGCAAATTCTTGATTGAATAGTGCAGGCAGGTTGCGCTGCTGCCGAGGCCGATTATCTGCGGGAAGATATACCACATCCAGTGACCTGTCTTGAAGCCGCGGCGGATTTCTTCCAGCGCACCATCATAGCTCTTTTTCTGAGCCGATGTAAATCTGCTTAAATCACTCATAATTATGCAAAGAGCAGGGACAGAGCGATGAGGAACTGTCCGCCATAATAGAATATGTAGTTAAGGTGAATGTCAATGGGTCTTTCCTTGCCACCGAAGTAGGTGCCGCTGAGGACGAGGTCGGAAAGCAGGAAGGAGACAGCGCCGATGAACATGATGTCGAGGCTTGCAACCTTGAAGCCGTTCATGATTGCAAGAGAGCCGGAAAGTGCCGCAACTGCACCGAGAAGTGTGCCGTAGATCTTGGTGATGCCCGCAAACTTGCCGTAGTCAAGCTTCATAATGGGGGCGATTGCAATAGCGCCGAAGCCGATAACAAGACCGATGAGCAGGGGGATGATGAGATACCAGGGCTTTGAGAAATCGGCGAAGCGCAGAAGCAGTGCGCTGATGAAAAATACGTGGCCGATTGCAAATACGGTGAAGCCCGAGAAGGTGTAGATTGTGTCATCTGCGGGGTAGACGTACTTGAGGTCAAGCCAAATGTCGCCGAGAAGTCCGAACAGCAGACCCACAATCATGAGTGCGGAATATGCGCCTGTCCAGTTCAGCACCGCCGAGCTTACCGCAATGCCCATGAAGAGCATGCTGCAGGTGGTCTTCAGAAGCAGCTCTTTAATGTCGTACTTCTGAAGCTTCTCGTGTACGTAGATTGCGGTGAAAATTATACCGAATCCGAGCAGTACAAAGGGAACTAAAAACTTAATATTCATTTCTTCCTCCTAAGTATATATTTATTCTTAGTTTACATAATTAATTAAGCGTATCGGTGTTACGCTCAAAAAGTTTTTCTACTGCGGACTTTAATGCCGCATGCTCAGGTTTACATAAATCTGCATCTGTCGCCAACAGCTCCTGCGCGGCGGTCTGTGCAGTCTGCAGAACGGTCACATCTGCGCAGAGGTCTGCAACATGCATTGCTGGCAGACCGTGCTGACGCGAGCCGAAGAAGTCGCCCGGACCGCGAAGTCGCAGATCCTCTTCGGAAATTTTGAAGCCGTCGTTTGTTTTGGTCATAACCTTGAGGCGCGATGTGGAAACCTCATTATCAGTATCGGAAACGAGAACGCAGTAGCTTTTATGCTTTCCTCGTCCTACACGACCGCGAAGCTGGTGGAGCTGGCTCAGACCGAAGCGCTCCGCGTTTTCGACAATCATCAGCGCCGCGTTGGGGACATCCACGCCGACTTCGATTACTGTGGTCGATACAAGTACATCAATTTCACCCGCAACAAATGCGGACATGATTTCATTCTTTTCCCTGGGCTTCATTTTGCCGTGAACGCAGGCAATGCTAAGCTCGGGGAATATTTTTTTTAGCTCGTCCGCATGCTCCTGAGCGGATTTGAGCGGAGTCATAAGCTCGTCGTTTTCCTCAATCATGGGGCAGACGACAAAGACCTGCCGCCCCTCGGATACAAGCTTTTTTATAAAGCCGTTGAGCCTTGCGCGGTAGCTTTCGGTAACGGCAAAGGTATCGACCTTCTGCCTGCCGGGAGGCAGTTCGTCGATGATTGAAATATCAAGGTCACCGTAGATGATAAGCGCTAAGGTGCGGGGGATAGGCGTTGCGGACATTACAAGCACGTGCGGCTTGTCGCCCTTGCTTATGAGTGATGAGCGCTGATTTACGCCGAAGCGGTGCTGTTCGTCGGTGACCACAAGACCGAGATTTGTATATTCAACGTCTTCACTGAAAAGTGCGTGGGTGCCAATTATTATGTCAACCTCTCCTGCGGCCAACTGTGCTTTAACCTCGCGCTTCTGCTTTGCGGTCATGGAGCCTGTGAGCTTTGCGAAGCGGATTCCGAAGCTCGACAGCATTTCGCTGAGAGTCTGATAGTGCTGTTCGGCGAGAATTTCGGTGGGAGCCATGAATGCGCTCATAAGCCCGTTTTTCCATGCCGCCCACATGAGTGCCGCGGCAACAAGAGTCTTACCACTGCCGACATCGCCCTGAACGAGTCTGTTCATGGCCTTGCCCGACTGCATATCGCCCATGGCTTCTGTAACGGCTCTTAATTGTGCGCCGGTGGGCTTAAAGGGGAGAGTGCCCCAGAATTCATTGAGGTCAACACTGTTAAGCTTAATGCCGTCCGCCTTGCTGTGACTGCCCTTCATCTGACCGAGCGCGCAGGCGAGGAGGAACAGCTCCTCGAATATGAGTCTGCGCCGTGCAATCTCAAGGGCTTCAAAATCGGCAGGGGCGTGGATATTTTCGTACGCAAATGCGCTCTGAGCAAGCTGATATTTCTCCCGAACTTCCACGGGGAGAACGTCGGGCAGGTCGTCCCTGCATATATCCATTGCCTGCCCAACGGAGCTCATAACGTTTTTCTGCGTAAGTCCCGCGACAAGGGGATATACGGGAACGATGCGACCCGTAACGCCGCCGGGAGCACCGTCGCGCTCATGCACGGGATTTGTCATACTGCGCTTTGAGCCCTTGACAGTCATTTTGCCGTAAAAATTATATGTTTCGCCCTGCTGGATCTGATTTTTGATATAGCTCTGGTTGAAATATGTTATGTCAACCGAATCGCTTTCGTCAACAGCACGGAATTTTACAAGGTCAAGACCGCGGCGGATTCGCGAAAGGCGTGGAGTATCGGCGACGACAGCCTGAATGCAGACTGTTTCGTCGGGCATGGTTAAAGCGATGGGCTTAAACTGACTGCGATCCTCGTATCTTCTGGGGAAAAGGGAAACAAGGTCGCGAATAGTATAGACACCCAGCTTGTTGAATGCCAGTGCCTTTTTTTCACCTATGCCTTTTAAATATCTGATTTCGGTATTCGCATCAGCCATGCTTATATCTCCAGAGTTTTTCGCGGTCAGCCTCGTCCGCATAGGCAATGCCGACGCGCTTATCTGTTATTATGTTAACCTCAAAGCCGTCATCCTCAAGCCACAAATCGGAGCAGTTCAGAATATCCTTGCTGTTATATGAGCCGTCAATGCCAAGCTTCTTTGTAAGCTTGCCCGGACCATCGGCTTCGAAGCAGCAGCGGATAAGCACTGCCTGCGGGTCATCCTCCTCACCGGACACGATGTTCATGAGCCAGTGCATACCGTAGCAGAGGTAGACGTATATAGTGCCACCGTCGCGCCAGAGGATTTTGGCGCGCTTTGTCTTGCCCTTGTGGGCATGGCAGGCGGTGTCTTCCATGCCGCAGTAGGCCTCAGTTTCGCTTATGCGAAGCTTTATTACACTGCCGTCGGGCAATTTTCGACAAAGGAGCTTGCCCACAAGTGCGGGTGCAAGCTCCGTAGCATTTTGTCTGAAAAAGTTTCTGTCAAACATTTTTACTCCGTCATGGTGTAAGTATAGTCGGTGTCGTTTGTCAGTGTGAAGATTTCGATGAGTCCGCTTGTGCAGATAACCTCGTTTTCCTCGGTTACCATTATCATTTCAAAGCCGCCGTTATCGCGCCAGTACTTAAGCGCTTTATCAGGACCGAGAACAAACATCGCGGTGGAAAGAGCGTCGGCCATAGTGCCGTCGGGGCAGACGATGGTGACGGATTTGAGTCCGCTTTCGGCAGGCTTGCCATTATGGGGATTAATAAGATGATGGTACTTTGTGCCGTTTACGGAGAAGTAGCGCTGATAGTCGCCGCTGGTTACAACGGCGGTTTCGCCGACGGAAAGGGTTCCGATGTATGAACCGGTATCGTCGGGGTCGTCAACCGCGATTATCCAGTTAGAGCCGTCGGGCTTAACGCCGAGGGTCTGAACGTTTCCGCCGAGGGAAACAAGACCGCTTTCAACACCCGCTTTTTTCATCGCATCAACGGCATAGTCTGAGGCACAGCCCTTTGCGATTGCGCCGAAGCTTATCTCTGTTCCTGCGGGGAGGGATACGGATGCGCTGGTTTCACCGGGGAACTGGGTTATATTGAGCTTATCGAAATTGAGCTTTGTAAGCAGCTCGGTCAGCTCATCGGCGGAAGGGACACGGCCTGTTTCTTCTTTGAATTCGCCCCATGCTTCGTAGATGGGGTAAATGGAGAGGTCAAGCGCGCCGTTTGTTTTGCAGTATACGTCATAGGCAACGCTCAGCATTTCGGAAACCTGCGTGGATACAACGACAGCCTTGCCGTCAGCATGGTTTATCTGATAGGTGTAGCTGCTCTCGGAATCGGGGGTGAGAGTGGTATCCATAGCCTGAATGACACCTACTGCGGCATTAAGTCCTGCATCGGCATTATCGCCGTAAGCGGTGAGCGTCATTACGGTGTCCATGGCAAAAATCTGCTGCTGAACAGGCTCATTTTTGCCGCATGCGCATAAAGGCAGCAGCATTACACAGCACAAAATCAACGAAATTATATTAAAAATCAGCTTTTTTTTGGTCATATCTCTATTTCTTTCATTATTATTTTGAAAAAATTTTTTGTTTTTACATTATAACATAAAAACATATAAAAATAAACGAAAAAAATATTTAGTGGTATTACTATTTGTTTAAAAATCATCACACACAATATGTTGATTTTAAAATTTACAGAAGTTTTAATCTATATTTACACCTTATTTAAATTTACATAATCGACATAGATTGACATAACACACCATTTGTGTTACAATTTAAATACATTTCGACTTCCAAGGGAGTAGTGCGCCCGTATTACTCTCTGTGATACAAATGGAGATTTATCATGAAAAAGAAACTGATTAGTATAAGCCTGGCAGTTATTATGAGCGTTGCAATGCTCATGATTCCCGCACAGGCGTCGGCAAATGGCGGTGCAGTTACCACAGATGCCCTTAACCTCAGAGCATCCGCAAGCACAAGTGCCCAGATTCTTCAGGTTATGCCCAGAGGTGCAAAGGTAATTGTTCAGTCCACCTCTAACGGCTGGAGTAAGGTAATATATAACGGTACAACCGGCTATGCAAGTTCAGACTATCTGAAAACAGCGAAGGCAGTTTCCTCTTCCTTCGGTACTGGTGCTGTAACAGGCACTGATGTCCGTATGAGAAGCGGCGCCGGCACTGATTACAAAATAGTCGCAACTTTAGGCAAGGGAACCAAGGTGCAGATTAACGGCGTAAACGGAAACTGGTATGCAGTAACCTGCAACGGCAAGGACGGTTATATTTGCGCTGACTACGTAAGCGTTTCCTCCGCGAGCAACACCTCGACCAACAACAATAAAACCACCACCAAGAGCGGTACAATCACCGGAAGCGATGTTCGAATGAGAAGCGGTGCAGGTACCAGTTATAAAATAATCACAACTCTAAGCAAGGGAACCAAGGTGCAGGTTACCGGAACAAAGGGCAACTGGTATGCAGTGACCTATAACGGTAAGAACGGTTATGTTAGCGCTGATTTCGTAAAGGTTTCCACTTCAACCACCTCGTCCACCGACAATAAGACTTCCGGACAGAGCGGTTCTGTCATCGGCACCAGCGTTCGCATGAGAAGCGGTCCGGGAACCAGCTACTCTATTCTCGGCACCTATTCCAACGGCGTTACGCTTAAGGTGCTCGGCTCCGAGAACGGCTGGTATAAGGTAAGCTACAATGGCAAGACCGGCTATATCAAGGCAGATTATGTCCGCGTTACTCCCGAAAAGACAACCACCAGTACTGATGGCACGGTAACAGGCTCCGACGTACGTCTCCGTCTCGGCCCCAGCACTTCTTATTCTATCGTCGGCACCTATTCCAAGGGCACCGCAGTTAAAATAAGCGGTACCAGCGGCAACTGGTATGAAGTCAGCGTCAATGGCAAGTACGGATACATGAGCAAGGACTTTGTTTCCGCAAAGACTCAGGCAAAGACCACCAAGGACAAGAACGACAGCGTCCCCAAGCCCAGCGAATCCTTGAGCGGAATCGGAATTATTACAGCTTCCGAGGTTCGTATGCGCGGCGGCCCCGGCACCAACTATGCAGTTGTCTGCTATCTTGGCAAGGGCGCTAAGATTGATATTACAGGCAAGACCGGCAACTGGTATGCAGCCTCCTACAACGGCCAGAAGGGCTATGTATCCGCTGACTATGTAAAGCGTTCGGATAACAACTCTCAGGCAGGACAGATTATTGCTACTGCTAAAGAATATCTCGGAACTCCCTATGTATGGGGCGGCACTACTCCCAAAGGCTTTGACTGCTCCGGATTTGTGCAGTATATCTTCGGCCAGTACGGTTACAAGCTTTACCGCGTTGCATCCGATATGTATGCAAACGACGGCGTTAAGGTTGAAAAGAGCGACCTTCAGCCCGGCGACCTGGTGTTCTTCTCCAGCTCCAGCGATGCTGTAGGTCATGTCGGTATGTATATCGGCAACGGCCAGTTCATCCACGCATCCTCCGGCTCCGGCAAGGTTGTTATTACTGAGCTTGAAAGCACAAGTTACTACATAAGCCATTACGTCGGCGCAAAGCGAGTTCTCTGATCAGAATAATAAACATGACCGCAGTTCCAAATAGGAACTGCGGTTTGTCTTTTAGATGCAAAAAGCCTCAGCCCTGTTGGGCTGAGGCTTTTTGCTTTGTTATTACTGCTTGAGTGCTCTGTCGAGCCATACTGCGGCAACGTCCATAGCTTCGTAGAAACCGCTCTTTTCGCTTTTCTTGACGATTCGGTCGCGGGACTTGATGGTGGGGTCGGTCAGCTGAAGCTGAACGGAAACCTTTGTTGCAACATCAAGGTCCTTAACCTTTTTGGTTTCGAGAATCTGAAGCATGATAATGTATTTGTCAGCCATACTGCCGTAATAAATAATATTGCCGGCGCGCTGAAGAGGGTGTCCTTTATATTCAAGAACTTTCTTTTCTGCCATTGTTTTGAACGTTCCTTTCTGATGATTAGACAAAACCGTAAAAAGTTTTGGCCGTAAATGTCATGGATTTATGCTGCGTCTTCGCCGGTTTCGGGAGTTGTCGGAGTGTCAGGAGTGGTGGAAGATCCGGAATCGGTGGGCTTTTTGCCGTCGTCGCTTTTCTTTTTCTTATCAGACTTTTTCTTCTTGTCTTTGTCCTTGTCCTTATCCTTATCCTCGTCCTCATCCTCATCTTTATCAAGCTCTTCAAGAGCTTCAGATGATCCGAAGATGCCGGTGGGGCCGCCGCCCTGTTCGGTTACGAAATCCTTATGCTCAAGGTCTGCGTGGATAAGCTCCATTACATCGTGCCAGATGGTGACAGCGGGGTTGCCGCTGAAGGGCATGTACTCAGGCATATCAAAACCGGTCCAGACCGCTGCGGTGTAGTATGGAGTATATCCGCAGAACCAGCGGTCTTCGCTGTCGGTGGAAGTACCGGTCTTGCCTGCAGTGGGCATGTTGCTCATGCGGGAAGCTGAACCTGTGCCATAAGTTGCTGCGTTGTTGAGCATGTAGGTCATAATGTGGGCGGTGCTGGGGGAGAATGCTTCCTGAGTGCGGGGGCTGTTATCGAGAACAACATTTCCGTCAGGATCAATAACCTTGGTATATGTGCGGGGATAGATGAATTCGCCGTCGTTTGCCAGTGCCGCGTAAGCCGCGCACATTTCGCGGACGGTTATGCCGTTGGTCTGCTGACCGAGGGCGAGAGGAGCAAAACTGCAGTCATCGGGGATGAGACTTGTAAATCCGAGTCTGTTTTTAAGGAAATCGTAAGATGCCTGCGGTGTGAGTTTATCGAGTATCTGTGCAGATACGGTGTTGATTGACTGGACAAGTGCGGAGTTGATGTTCATAAGTCCGGAGTTGCCGCCGGAGTCGTTGTGAGGATACCAGCCTCGGGGTGCATTTACAAGAGTTATCTGGGATTCATCACCGTCGTATACCAGTGTTGACGGAGTTATCAGACCGTATTCAACTGCGGGACCGTAAATGCCGATGCCCTTGATTGAAGAGCCTGTGGGACGCTGGGTCTTGGTGGCGCGGTTAAGAATGAAGTTCTGGTTCTTTTCACCGCAGCCCCCGCTGAGCGCTTTGATTTCACCTGTGCGCTGATCCATAATAACGATACCGCTCTGGAGATCCTTGCCTGTGTTGCGGTAGGGTTTCGGCAGCTTGTCGTAGTCTTCGTAGATTGAATCGACAGCAGCCTGAATACTGGGGTCAATGCAGCTGTAAATCTGATACCCGCCGTTATATACAAGGAGCTTCGCGGCTTCTTCCGTGATGCCCTTCTTTTCCATGAGGTCGTTTACGACATCGTCAATGACTACTTCTTCGTAGTAGGAATAAATGTTCTGAACGTAGGGCTCGTTTGCACCGTGGACAAAGTTGAGATCCTCTTCGACTGCCGCCTTGTATTCGTCCTTCTGGATGTAGCCCTGCTCATACATTGCCCAGAGAATATCCTCCTGGCGCTGCTTGTTGTGCTCGGGGTAAACAAAGGGGTCATAGTAGCCGGGGAGGTTGGTGATGCCTGCGATTGAGGCACACTCAGCCAGCGTCAGCTCGGAGGTGTTCTTACCGAAATAGGTTTTTGCCGCGGTTTCGATACCGTAGCAGCCCTGACCGAAGTATACGACGTTCAGGTAATACTCCATGATTTCCGACTTGGAGTAAGCCTTTTCAAGCTCAAGCGCCTGGAAAATTTCGAGAAGCTTTCGCTGAACGGTTATATCATCTTGCTTGGTGATGTTCTTGATGAGCTGCTGAGTGACGGTTGAGCCGCCGAAGGTTGAGCGGAAGGGGACAAACAGGTTGACTGCCGCACCTGCGGTTCTGTACCAGTCAACGCCGTTGTGCTTGTAAAAGCGCTTGTCTTCTATGGCAACAACAGCCTTCTCCATGTATTCGGGAATCTGGTCATAATCGACCCAGACTCGGTTCTCGGCACCGGACAGGGTTACAAGCTCCTGCCAGTTGCCGCTTTTATCCTCGTAAAGAATTGTACTCGATTGATTGAGAGTCACCTCGTCGAGATTGAGCTCGGAGCTCGGAATTATGCAGTTCTTGACGTAAGCCGCGAAGATGCATAAAAACAGCAGCCCCGTTACGACAAGAATCAGCAAAATGGTGCCGATGACTTTTAAAGCGCCTCCGAATGTGCTTCCGGTTGCATCTGTAATATCATCAATACGCTGAACTTTATCTTTATTCATTCAGACGGCACACCTCCTTAGGTGTAAGAGTAAAATGAAACAGTTTTAATAAATGCGCATTATTGGGCATAATACGGATATTACATTATAACACATTATGTCAAGTAGTGATATACAAATTGTGAATTTTTGATTATGACGGGCACAAAATGGTGATAATAGGCTGAAGAGGAGTTGAATATTATGAAAAACAACGTGAAAACAGTGAGTATTATATGCCTTGCGGCGCTTTCCGTTCTGTGCGGAATTGCCGCATACACAACAGGGAACGCAGAAGTCGAGCCCGAGGAAAAAGTCGTTGCCGCCATGAGCTATTCCGCACCCTGCGAAAACAGTTACTGTCTGCGCGACTGCGAAGGCTTTGTTGCGGTTTACAGTCAGACGGATTTATCCGAGCCTATGACCGTTACGGACATAGAAACGGTTACTCTTAACGATAATGACCGCGAGCTGCTTCAAAACGGCATCAACGCGGAAAATAAAGCCGAGCTTATCTCGCTCTTGGAAGATTTGGGCTCTTGATTTATAAAGCTCTATGGTTTAAAATGTGAACATAAACTTAAGGGAGGTAATCCGATGAGCGAAGATTACGGCAACGATTTTATTACTATTATAGATGACGACGGCAACGAGTTTACCCTCGAGCTTCTGGACACCATGGATTATAACGGCGAAAGCTACGGCGCATTCCTTCCCACCGATATTGACGAGGATGACCCCGACTTCGGTCTTATTATACTCCAGATAATCGAAGATGATGAGCATAATGAGCTCTTTGAATCCATCGACGATGACGACAAGCTTCAGGACGTCTACGAGCATTTCAAAATTCTGCTCTTCGATGAAGAGGACGAAATTGAAGAATAAGTTCCGTCATAGAACATAAAATGATTTAAGTCCTGCGTTGTGCGCGGCGCCTTCTATAAGGCATCGGCCCAATTAAACCCACATCTCTTATAAGGGATGCCGATTTGACTCTGCGGATTGCAGGCCTCCCGGATAAAACCGGACGTTGGAAGCAGAGAAACAGAGCTTAGGCGACCCACCTGCCACACCGTGCAGGTTATAATCGGGCCCCACGGCATTTGCGGGATATCCCCGACGAGAAATCGTCGGGGATTTTACATTTTTATATATTTTCATCTCCGATGATTTTTTCATCGGAGATTTTTTGTTGCACAAAAACGTACAAGTTTTCCATAAATGCCCCGTATGGGTGAGAGGTGATGTGATGGCTAAAAGAATAAGCTCCGAAACACCGGAGAGTTTATTAAAAAAACTTGCTTCATCCTCGCCCAACGATGCGGTTAAGCTTCTGTTTCTTGATGCTGAGGACATGACTGCCATAGAGGGACTTGACCTTTCGCTTCTTTCGGAAGTGAAGCGAAGCCCCAGCGGAACGGTTGAACTCAAGTTTGTGGATAAGCTTTCGGTTTTGCGCGAGCTTCACAGCATGGAAAAGATGGCGGAGAGCGAAAACGAAACGGGCGCAAGCTTCTATGCGGCGCTTGACAAGGCGGCAAAAATTCTGGCGCTGGAGGATAAGAATGAGGTTTGAATGCTTTTCCCCGATGCAGCTCAAGGCGCTGACCTGGTGGAGCGATGCCTCGCCTTACGCGGAGCTTGACGCAATCATCTGTGACGGCGCTGTCAGAAGCGGCAAGACACTGTGTATGGGACTTAGCTTTGTCTGCTGGGCGATGCGCAGATTCAGCGGAATGCAGTTTGCTATGTGCGGCAAGGCGGTGACAAGTCTTCGAAGAAACGTTATCGATGTGCTCCTGCCCGTGCTGACGGATATCGGCTTTGAGGTTGAGGACAGGATTTCAAAGAATGTCATCAACATCGGGTACAAGGGACACAGCAATAAGTTTTATCTCTTCGGCGGCAAGGATGAAGCTTCCCAGTCGCTCATTCAGGGTGTGACTCTGGCGGGGGTGCTTCTTGACGAGGTCGCGCTAATGCCGCGCTCCTTCGTTGAGCAGGCATGCGCCAGATGCTCGGTATCGGGGAGCAAAATGTGGTTTAACTGCAACCCTGAGGGACCTTACCACTGGTTTTACCGCGAATGGATAACAAAGGCAAGTGAAAGACGCGCACTGTATCTCCATTTTTCTATTGAGGACAATCCCTCGCTGTCGCGGGAAATAATTGACCGCTACCGCAGGATGTACAGCGGTGTTTTCTACCGACGGTTTGTTCTAGGTCAATGGGTGCAGTCGCAGGGGCTTGTGTATGACTTTTTCACTCCCGATATGCTTGCGGAAGCCCCAGAAGCCTGCGCGGAATACATCATCTCCTGCGACTACGGCACGGCAAATCCCAGCTCCTTCGGACTCTGGGGCAGAGCAGGCGACGCATGGTACCGCCTCAGGGAATATTACTATGATTCCCGAAAAGAGGGCAGACAGAAAACCGATGCAGAGTATGTTGCCGACCTCAAAAAGCTTTGCGGCGACATCGTCCCCGCGAGAATTATCGTTGACCCGTCGGCGGCAAGCTTTATAAATGCACTTAAGAATGCGGGCTTCAAGGTTCAGAAAGCGGATAACGATGTGCTCAGCGGCATACGCCTTACGGCGGATATGCTCAAAAGCGGAAAGCTCGTCATATGCTCCGGCTGTGAGGATGCCGTGCGTGAGTTTTCTCTTTACAGCTGGGATGAAAATTCACCCGGACGGGATGTGCCCGTAAAGCAAAACGACCATGCCATGGATGAGATACGCTATTTTGCCGCGGCAATATCCAGGGAAGAAAAGCGTGAAAGCATCGGTGCCGTCTGGGTAGAAAGGAAATGAATGAATGAAATTATTCAGCAGAAAAACCAAAAAAAGCGCGCCTGTTGTTCAGCTGCGCTCTACTGAAAGCCACCCCTTTGCCCTGCTGGACAGCTACGTTCCTCTCGGCGGAAGTGAAATAAGACTTTACCGCCAGATAAGAGAGGCTGTGCCCGTCGTGGACGCGGCGATACTGAAAATCATCCGTCTTACGGGCGGATTTAATATCGTCTGTGCAGACAAAAAGGCGGAGTACGAGCTCAATGAGTTCGCGAAGACCGTAAACGTGGGACGCGGACAGAGAGGCCTCGGCTATTTTGTGGATGCGTATCTGGACTCCATGCTGACCTGCGGCAGGGCAGTGGGCGAGATTGTGACGCATGGCAACCGCGATATTGCGGCGGTAATCTGCGGCAATGTTGCAGACGTTCAGATTAAAGAGGGTGCATCCCCCCTTGAGTTTGAAATCTGCGCAATGAAGGACGGCGCTTTTGCCGAGCCTCTGCCTTATCAGAACCTGCTTCTGTTCACCCCGTTCAATCCCGAGGCGGATTCACCTTACGGCGTTTCCATGCTCAGAAGCATGCCCTTCCTCTGCGGCATACTGCTCAAGATTTACCAGTCCCTCGGAACGAACTGGGAGCGAGCGGGCAACGTCCGTTTCGCGGTAATCTACAAGCCTCAGGGAGATATCCTTGACCGTGCGGTTGCGCAGGAGAGAGCAGAGCAGATTGCACAGGAGTGGAGCGCGGCAATGCAGAGCGGCAAAAACGGTGCAGTCCGCGACTTCGTGGCAGTGGGCGATGTTGAGATTAAGGTAATCGGTGCCGACAATCAGATACTCGACAGCGAGGTGCCTGTGCGCCAGATACTCGAACAGCTGATTGCGAGAACGGGAATTCCTCCGTTCCTGCTGGGCCTTAACTGGTCCACCACGGAGCGTATGTCTGCTCAGCAGGCAGACCTTATGACCAGCGAGCTTACCGCAATCCGCCGCAGTATAACTCCCGTTCTGGAGAAGATTTGCAGACTGTGGCTGGATATGCACGGCTACGACTGCTTATTTGAGATTGAATGGGACACCATTAATCTTCAGGACGAGGTCGAGGAAGCAAAGGCGGCGCTTTATACGGCGCAAAAGGACAAAATCTATTGGGAAGAGGGTAAACAAAGTGAAAATTATTAAAGCAGGCTCGGCAGATAAGACAGTTTTCGGTCCCGATGAGCTTGAACGCATAAACAGCTTTGCCAAGGCAGAGCTCAAGGAAAACGATGTCTATATCTTCTCGGTGCTTCTCTGCGACAACGAGGTGGACAGAGATTTTGAGCGCTTTTCCGAAACCGCGCTCAAGGAGCTGGGCGAGCTTTTTGTCGGCGCAACGGGCATCTGCGACCACGACTGGCGCAGTGAAAATCAGATTGCGCGCATTTACAGAACAGAGCTCGTTACGGACAGGGAAAAGAAAAATTCTCTCGGCATTCCCTACGTTTACCTGAAGGGCTATGCCTACATGCTACGCACCGAGGCAAACGAAGAGCTTATAAAACAGATTGAGGGCGGCATCAAGCGCGAAACCAGCGTGGGCTGCTCCGTTGCGCGAAGCGTGTGCAGTATCTGCGGTGAGAGCATTTTCGACTGCATGCACGAAAAAGGAAAGGTTTACGGCGACAAGCTGTGCTATGCCCTGCTTGAGGGCGCGGTTGACGCTTACGAATGGAGCTTCGTTGCCGTTCCTGCCCAGAAAGGCGCAGGCGTTATCAAGAAATACGACGATAACACCGATGACGGAGAGCTTGAGGCGCTGAAAAAGGCGGCATCCATTGGAAAAAGGTACATGGATGAGCTCAGAAAAGAGGTACTGCGCCTCTGCCTTATGTGCGATAAGGACTATCATCCTGCGCTGAAAAACAGCATCGGTGCAATGAGCGAGGACGACCTCATTGATATGAAAAACGCCCTTGAAAAGAAGTCCGAAAAACTGTTTCCGCCCGTGTGCCAGCTCCCGGGCAAGAATGAAATCACTGCCTTTGACGGTGATGAGTACATAATTTAGGAGGTTTATATATGAACGTAAGTTTTGAAGGTGTAAACGAACAGGTGCTCTCCTTTAAGAGCGCAAGC
>JAZLFI010000072.1:0-1802 GCA_045615725.1 Oscillospiraceae bacterium | reverse complement strand
CAGATGTCCAGAGAAGGATATTGCCGTGCGGTATTGAACAGCTCAACGGTTAAGGAGGCCCCGCCTGCCGATGTTCCTGCCTTGCTCCGTGCCATGCGTCAGGCAGGATACAATCTCGATCAGACTTTGAAGAAGTTCAATGCCACAAGCGTACCGGATATGCCACAGTTCAGAAAAGGATTGGAGGAAATCAGGGCGGCGACCAAGCTTGTCTCTGACGCATATACCTCCGAAACCTGCTGATGGCAGTCACCTCTATCTGGCCCATTAAAGGACGGGTGGACAAGGTTATCAATTATGCAAGAAATCCCGAAAAGACCAGAGAGGAAACCCGAAAAGGTTTATCCACTCTCCATGAAATAGAGGGCGTAATTGAATATGCCGCCGATGAAATGAAAACCGAAACGCGGGCGTATGTCACTTGCCTTAATCTGACGAGTGAAGAGCTTGCGGCAAAGGAGTTCATGGAAACCAAAAAGCTCAAGCACAATGAAGGCGGCAGAGCTTGTTATCATGGCTACCAGTCCTTTAAGGCAGATGAAGTGGACGCAGATACGGCACACAACATCGGCGTTGCCCTTGCCAAAGAACTCTGGGGCGACCGCTTTCAGGTCGTGATTGCCACCCATTGTAATACAGGTCATTATCACAATCATTTCGTGATCAATTCGGTATCCGATGTGGACGGCAAGAAGTTCTATAACTCCCCGGAAGATTACAGGCGAATGCGTGAGGTATCCGATAGGCTGTGCCGTGAAGCAAGAATATCCGTGTTGGATAATCCGGATAAGCGCGGCAAGAATTACGGCGAATGGTCTGCCGAAAAGAACGGCAAACCGACACAGCGCGGGAAAATACGCGAAGACATTGACAGAGCGATTGCCGCGTCAACGACCGAGCGTGACTTTATCCGTGTCATGAACGAGATGGGCTATGAGATCGTCACCAAGACAGATACCGGCGCACCCCGTATTCATCCCATTGTAAAGATCGTGGACGGCGATAAACATTTCCGTCTGGATAAGCTTGGTGAGTTCTATGAACTGGAATCCATCAAGCAGCGTATTCAGAATAACGTGCGCCGTAAGGTCCCGTTCCCCGAAGTGAAAGAGGACAAGAAAGCTCCTTATTATCACTATAAGGAAAGGTCCGAAAAAGCCACAGGTCTTTACGCCCTATATCTTTATTACTGTTACGAGCTTCATATCATCATTCACAAGCCGGCATCTGTAAAAAAGGTGTCGGCTTATTTACGCGACGATGTGATAAAGCTCGATCAGTATATAGCTCAGGCAGATTTCCTCGGAAGGACTGGTATTACCACAACCGATGAGCTTGCATCCTACCAAGATGAAAAGACAGCTCGACTGGAATCTCTTTCCGATGACCGCAAGGGACTAAAGAATAAACTGAAACAATGCACTCGCAAAGGCGATGAAAAAAGCATTGAAGAAACGAAAGCCCGGATCGCGGAAATATCGAAAGAGATGAAGTCCTGCAGAAAGGAAATCGAGCTTTGCACCGTGATTGCCAAGCGGTCTGCAAGGGTTCAGGAGAACCTTGAGCAGTTAAAACAGCAGGAAACTGAAAGAAAGGAGAAAACAACAGATGAGTTACTCGTCAGGAGAAGCAGCCGAACAGGTCGTGAGAATGACCCTCAACGGAGTTGAAGTGGCTGCAAAGATCAGCGGTAAAGCGGCTGAACGACTGGCAGTTCTGCTCTATGCAGTATTGCAGGATCAGAAAAAGACTCGCGGTAAAACGAGGCTGACCAGTATGCTCAAAAGCGGCAAGGAACTCAA
>JAZLFI010000071.1:0-2339 GCA_045615725.1 Oscillospiraceae bacterium | reverse complement strand
TACATGAACAGCCCCGAAACCCTTGTGTTCAACAAGAGCCGCAATCTTTTCGGCCTCAATCTGGCTAAAAAGTCGAAGAGTGGATATATAATACTTGCTGAGGGTAATATAGATGTTGTCATGATGCATCAGGCGGGCTTTGATTCTGCGGTTGCATCACTGGGCACATCCCTCACTCCCGAGCAGGCAAGGCTTATTTCAAGATACACAAACGAAGTCGTCATCGCATACGACAGCGACGGAGCGGGGCAGAAGGCCGCGCAGAGAGCCATAGGGCTTCTTGAAAAGCTGGATATGAAGGTCAAGGTCGTCACCATGAGCGGTGCAAAAGATCCCGACGAGTTCATTAAGTCCAAGGGCGCGGATGCATTCCGCAACCTTATCGAAAAGAGCGAAAACCATATTGACTATCGCCTGCAGTCCGTTACGAAAAAATACGACCTTTCAGTTGATGAGCAAAAGGTTGCATTTATAAAGGAAGCCTCCGATATGGTGGCGCGGCTTCCCGGCTCTGTGGAACGGCAGGTTTACTCCATGCGCGTTGCAAGCATGGCGGGCGTTTCCAACGAGCTTGTGGAGGACGAGGTTAAGCGCAGGAGAAAACGCGCGGTAAAGACTGCGCAGAAAAGCTCCGAGCGTGAGCTGAGTCATCCCGAAAAACAGATTCAGCCCAAAGACAAGACCCTTAAATACGACGACCCTGTTTCGGCAACAGCCGAGGAGGGGATCATAAGGCTTTTGTTCCTTGACCAGGGCATTTGCAAGGGCAAAACGCTTCCCGAGCCCGAGGAGTTTTCCTCACCGGTGCTTGCAAGGATATACGGAGTGCTTAAAGATAAGTTTGAGCGCGGAGGTATAATCAGCACCGCAACAATGGGTGCGGCACTGGAGCCTCAGGAGGCATCGCTTTTAGCCGCCATTTTGCAGAAGCCTGAAATGCTTCGCAACGGCGAGAAAGCACTTAATGATTACATAGAAAGAATAAAGCAGCAAAACCGCATTAAAAGCTCGGGCGAAGACCTTCGCGGGCTTGCAGAACGATTAAAAGAAACCAAAGGATATGGGGGATAAGATACATGGCAGAAAAGATTGATACAGAAGTAATGATTGAAGAAGAAATCGAAGCAGAAGTAAAAGAAGAAGTAAAACCCAAAAAGAGAGCAAAGCGCAAGACCAAGGCGGAAATTGAAGCCGAAAAGGCAGCCGCTGCAAAGACTCCCGAAGAGCGCCTTAACGAGCTCCTCGAAAAGGGTAAGAAAAACGGCAAGCTCAGCACCAAGGACATCGAATGCCTTGAAGAGCTTGGTATCGACACCGAGGTTATCAACAAATTCTATGAAACCCTTGAGGCAAACAACATCGACATCGACATAGCAGGCGAGGATGCACTCCCCATGCTCGACGACGTTGAGCTTCCCGAGCTGGCTGAGATTGAGGCTGTCGAGGAAGTCACCGAAGAGGAAATCATGGAGACCGAGGCGGCTGTCGATAACTTTACCATTGACGACCCTGTTCGTATGTACCTCAAGGAGATAGGTAAGGTTCCTCTGCTCACCGCTGAGGAAGAAGTCGAGCTCGCAATAAAGATGAGCGAGGGCGACGAGGAAGCAAAGCGCCGTATGGCAGAGGCAAACCTCCGTCTGGTCGTTTCCATTGCAAAGCGCTACGTCGGCCGCGGTATGCTGTTCCTTGACCTTATTCAGGAGGGCAACCTGGGCCTTATCAAGGCAGTCGAAAAATTCGACTACACCAAGGGCTACAAGTTCTCCACCTATGCAACATGGTGGATTCGTCAGGCAATTACCCGCGCTATCGCCGACCAGGCCCGCACTATCCGTATTCCCGTACACATGGTTGAAACCATAAACAAGGTTATCCGCGTTTCCCGTCAGCTTCTTCAGGAGCTGGGCCACGACCCCAGTGCTGAGGAGATTGCGGAGGAAATGGGCATGCCCGTTGAAAAGGTCCGCGATATTCTGAAGATTGCTCAGGAGCCTGTTTCCCTTGAAACTCCCATCGGTGAGGAAGAAGACTCCCACCTTGGCGACTTTATCCCCGATGAAGACGCATCCGAACCCAGTGAGGCCGCATCCTTCTCCCTGCTGAAGGAACAGCTCATGGAAGTTCTCGATACCCTTACTCCCCGAGAGAAGAAGGTTCTGGAGCTTAGATTCGGCATTGTCGACGGACGCACCCGCACCCTTGAAGAGGTCGGCAAGGAGTTTAATGTCACCCGTGAACGTATCCGTCAGATTGAGGCAAAGGCTCTGCGCAAGCTCCGCCATCCCTCCCGCAGCAAGAAGCTCCGCGACTTCCTCAACTGATACAACATATTGTAA
>JAZLFI010000070.1:0-10716 GCA_045615725.1 Oscillospiraceae bacterium | reverse complement strand
CAGGCAGTTTCCGAAATCTGCGCAAATGCAGACACCTACGTTCTCTTCGGCGATACCGCACAGAACGCAGATGCAGCACAGATCTACCTGTCCTATGTTGACCAGGTATACGGCTGCCAGATCGACGGCGCAGGCTTCGTTGCAGGTCTTGCAAAGGATATCGGCTGATTTAATACCGAATCGACTGACATAGCATAAATAAAGGCGGACTTTCCCCCGAAAAGGGGAAAGTCCGCTATCCCTAAATTAAGGGGGTTAATAAACCATGCATAAAATGCGAAGCAATAAGCTGAATATAATACTTTTCCTTCTGCCCGCACTGATTTTGTTTGTGGGTGTGCTTATTGCGCCTATTATCATGTCCGGCTATTACAGCTTCTTTGACTGGAATGGCTTTGGTGAAAAGGTGTATATAGCCTTTGGAAACTATAAGGAGCTCTTTACAAGCGATGCCATCGGCTTCATGAAAGCACTTGGCAACTCACTTCTGCTTGCGGCCTTCTCGGTTTGCGTCCAGCTTCCGCTGGCGCTGTGGCTTGCTCTTAAGCTGGGTCGCGGTGTAAAAGGGGAAAGAGGCTTCCTTTCCATCTACTTCATGCCCGTGCTTATTTCGACCGTTGTTATCGGTCAGCTGTGGCTGAAGATATATAACCCGTCCTACGGTATTCTGAATGTAACCCTGCGGGCGCTGGGACTTGACAGTTGGGCAAAGACGTGGCTCGGCACGGTAGAAACCGCGCTGGGTGCAAGCTTTGTACCTATCCTGTGGCAGTATGTCGGCTATCATATGCTGCTCATGTATGCGGGTGTCAAGAGCGTACCGCCTGACCTCCGCGAAGCCGCCATGCTTGACGGCGCAACCGAGGGACAGATAAACCGCTTTATCGTTATCCCTTACATAAAGCCGATTTTGAAAATCAGCATGATTTTCGCAATAACCGGCTCACTCAAATCTTTCGACCTTATCTATGTTCTTACAAACGGCGGACCTCTGCACGCAACCGAAGTGCCGAGTACGCTTATGATAAATATGCTGTTCCTGCGCAACCGCTACGGCATGGGCAGTACCATTGCAGTATTGCTGATTTTGCTGTGCTTCGGATTTGCGCTGCTTATAAATGCAATATTTAAGGAGGAGGACTGATTATGGCAAGAAATAATTCCGGCCAGAATCTGGGCAAGAAAAACGGCCCCGGAACTTATGCTTTCCTTATCTTCTGGGCGCTCATAAACCTCTTCCCGGTTTACTGGATGTTTACCTTCTCCCTTAAGAATAACACTGAAATCTTCGGCGAAAACGTTGCAGGTCTGCCTAAATACTGGCTGTGGTCAAACTATGGCACTGCAATGAAAACAGGCCGCATGGACGTCTATTTCCTGAACAGCGTTATCGTATCTGTTGCAACTATTGTCATAACTCTGATTGTGGCACTCATGGCAACCTATGCGCTGACCCGTCTGGTATGGAAGGGCCGCAAGGCAATGAACAAGTTCTTTATGCTGGGCCTTACCATTCCCATCCATGCGTCAATCGTGCCTATCTATGTAACTCTTTCCCGCCTGCATATGCTCAATACCTACTGGGCACTGATTATTCCTTATGCCGCGTTCTCGCTGTCTATGGCAATACTCATTTGCACGGGCTTCATGAACGATATCCCCTATGAGCTCGATGAAGCCGCCTGCATCGACGGCTGCGGTGTCTGGGGAACATTCTTCCGCGTAACTGTTCCTCTTATGAAGCCTGCAGTTGCAACCATCGGTATTTATACCTTCCTGCAGTGCTGGAACGAACTCATGTTCGCAAATATCTTCATCAGCAAGACCGAGTTCAAGACTCTGCCTGTCGGTATTCAGGCTTTGTCCGGTCAGTTCACAACCGACTGGGGTCCCATCGGCGCGGCGCTTGTTCTTGCAACATTCCCGACCTTGATCGTATATGTATTTCTGAGCAAGAAAATTCAGGAAAGCTTCATCGCAGGCGCAGTCAAGGGCTAAATATAATAACCTTAAAGGAGAGCTTCAAAGCTCTCCTTTATTTAAGAGGAAATAATATGAATCGTAATAAAGCACGTGAAAAAGCCGCCGCACTTGTGGCGCAGATGACTTTGGAAGAAAAGGCAAGCCAGCTCCGCTATGACTCACCGGCCATTGAGCGCCTGGGTATTCCCGCATACAACTGGTGGAACGAAGCACTCCACGGCGTTGCCCGTGCGGGCACGGCGACAAGCTTTCCTCAAGCAATCGGCATGGCGGCAACATTCGACGATGAACTTTTACAGCGCGTTGCCGATACCGTTGCAACCGAGGGCAGAGCGAAATACAACGAGCAGAGCCGACACGGTGATAGGGATATATACAAGGGCTTGACTTTCTGGTCGCCCAACGTAAACATTTTCCGTGACCCACGCTGGGGACGCGGGCACGAAACCTACGGCGAAGATCCGTATCTCACATCCCGCATGGGCGTTGCCTATGTAAAGGGCTTGCAGGGCGAGGGAGAGCAGCTCAAAACCGCGGCCTGCGCGAAGCATTTTGCCGTCCACAGCGGCCCCGAGGCAATTCGCCACAGCTTCAATGCCGAGGCGACTGCAAAGGATATGGCGGAAACCTATCTTCCCGCATTTGAAGCCTGCGTCCGCGATGCCGATGTTGAAGCCGTCATGGGCGCATATAACCGCACTAACGGCGAAGCCTGCTGTGCAAGCAAGGCACTGCTTATGGATACTCTCCGCGACAAGTGGGGCTTTGAGGGACACATAGTTTCCGACTGCTGGGCACTGCGCGATATTTATCAGGGTCATATGCTTGCTGATACCCCCGAGGAAGCCGCCGCACTGGCAATCGACCGCGGCTGTGACCTCAACTGCGGCAATACCTATATCCACCTTATGAGCGCATACCGTCAGAGACTTGTCACCGAAGAGCAGATTACCGAGGCCGCTGTGCGCCTTTATACCACGAGGTACCTTCTAGGCATTATGGGCGAGGGCAGTGAGTATGACAGCATCCCGTACGAAAAGGTCGGATGCAAAGAGCATCAGAGCCTTGCAGACGAAGTCAGCCGCCGCGCCTGCGTGCTTCTTAAAAATAACGGCATCCTGCCGCTTAGCAAAGACATTGGCACAATCGGCGTAATCGGACCCGACGCAAACAGCCGCAGAGCGCTTGTCGGCAACTATTACGGCACACCCGAGCGCTATATCACCGTGCTTGAGGGCATACAGAACGCTGTAACGGAGGATTGCCGCGTGCTGTACTCGCTGGGCTCAGCCCTGAAGAATGACCGTGACGAGCCTTTGGCGCAGGCGGATGACAGAATTGCGGAAGCAGTCACAGTCGCGGAACACAGCGATGTTGTGGTGCTCGTGCTCGGACTTGACGAAACCCTTGAGGGCGAGGAGCCCGACGAGGGCAATGTTGAGGGCTCAGGGGATAAGCTGGATTTACTTCTTCCCGAAGCTCAGCGCAAGCTTATGGATAAAGTTCTTGCCGTGGGAAAGAAGACTGTAGTAATCCTGATGGCAGGCAGTTCAATCGACCTTTCTGTTGCGCAGGAGAAAGCGGATGCAGTGCTGTGCGCATGGTATCCCGGCGCAAGAGGCGGCAAAGCTGTTGCGGAGATTCTGTTCGGCGATGTATCCCCCTCGGGCAAGCTCCCCGTGACATTCTATAAAAACGAAGCTCTCAGCGAGATGCCCGCGTTCACAGACTATGCAATGACTGAGCGCACCTACCGCTACTATACGGGCGAAGCCCTCTATCCCTTCGGCTATGGACTTACCTACGGCGAAACGCAGGTGACTGCACTGAAAGCCGACAGGGAAGCGGCAGAGATTACAGTAATCAACAAGGGCGAAGCCACCGAAGACGTGCTTGAGCTTTATATCCGCGATGAAGAATCTCCCTTTGCCCCCGTAAATCCCGTTCTCTGCGGATTTAAGAGAATTAAACTGGGTAAGGACGAGGAGAAAACAATAAAGCTTCCCCTTGACGAGAAAACATTTACCGTCATAAACGACAATGGCGAACGTGTGCAGGGAAGCGGAAAGTGGACGCTATATGCCGCGTTCTCACAGCCCGATAAACGAAGCGAAGAGCTTACGGGCAAAGCCGCAGTAAGCTGTGAAATAGAATAAAGCGAAATAAAAAATCCCCGTGAAGCATAAGCTCCACGGGGATTTTTCCGTTTATTTTCAGCTGAACATTATCTGATTTACGATGCCTTCAAGACGCTCCTGCTTGCCGCTGGATGGAAGCTCGGGTGCGCCGAGCTTTGCCGCATACTCTGCCAGCTCTTCGAGCTTAACTTCGTCTGCAACAATCTTTGCACCGATGCCTTCCTTGTAGCTTGCATAGCGATCCTCGACGAACTTGTCGAGTCTGCCGTCTTCAATGAGCTCTGCTGCTTTCATAAGACCGAGAGCGAAGGTGTCCATGCCGAGGATGTAGCTTTCGAACATATCCTCTTCGGTGTAGCTGGGACGGCGGGACTTTGCGTCGAAGTTGAAGCCGCCGGTCATGCCGCCTGCCTTGAGCACCTCGAGCATGCACATGGTTGCCTCATAAACATTGAACGGGAACTCGTCGGTATCCCAGCCGAGGAGATAGTCGCCCTGGTTTGCGTCGATACTGCCGAGCATGCCGTTAATGCGGGAAACGCAGAGGTCATGCTGGAAAGTGTGACCAGCTAAAGTTGCATGGTTTGCTTCAATGTTCATCTTGAAGTCCTTGTCAAGACCGTACTGACGGAGGAAGCCGATTGCGGTTGCCGCGTCAAAGTCATACTGGTGCTTCATGGGCTCTTTCGGCTTGGGCTCGATGTAGAAGTCACCCTCAAAGCCGATGCTTCTGCCGTAGTCAACGGCAAGGTGCATGAGGCGTGCGATGTTTTCCTGCTCGAACTTCATGTCGGTGTTCAGCAGAGTTTCATAGCCTTCACGACCGCCCCAGAAAACATAGCCGCGACCGCCGAGCTTAACGGTGATATCGAGAGCTTTCTTAACCTGAGCAGCTGCGAAGCAGAATACGTCAGCGGAGTTTGTTGAGCCTGCGCCGTTCATGAAGCGGGGATTGGAGAACATGTTTGCAGTACCCCAAAGGCACTTAATGTCGGTGCCTTTCATCTTTTCGAGAATGTAATCGGAAATCTCGTCCAGACGGCGGTTGGTTTCCTTGATGTCGTCTGCCTCGGGAACGAGGTCAACATCGTGGAAGCAGAAGTACTTAATGCCAAGCTTCTGCATAAACTCAAAGCCTGCATCGACCTTTGCCTTGGCGTGCTCCATGGAGCCTTTTTCTGCACCGAAGGATTTGTCTGCGGTGTCGCGTCCGAACATATCGGTGCCTGCTGCGCCGAGGTTATGCCACCATGCCATAGCAAAGGGCAGGTGCTCCTTCATGGGCTTGCCCATGACAATTTTTTCAGCGTCATAGAACTTGAATGCAAGAGGATTCTTGCTCTCGGCGCCCTCATATTTAATTACGGGAATGTTGGGGAATATCATGCTTCAGTCCTCCTTAAGTGTTTGAAACAACGGTTTAACCGTGGGATATATAGCTTTAAATTTGTTGTAGCGTTCTTCATACAGTGCCGCAAGCTCCTCATCGGGCTCGATGGTGGAGGTGACGCTCACAAGTGCATCACAGCAGGCCTTGACGTTTTTATATTCGCCGCAGCCGACCATCGCGAGCATTGCACCGCCGTAGCCGGGGCCTTCCTCGGTTTGAGGAATGTCAATGCTGATGTTCAGCGCGTTTGCGATGATTTTGCGCCATACGGGAGCTTTTGCACCGCCGCCGCAGAGCTTGGAGCGCTTGATGTCAATACCGAGTGACTTTGCAACCTCGAAGCTGTCGCGGATTGCAAAGGTGACACCCTCCATGACTGCCTGCACCATATCCTCGCGTGTGCTGTCCATGCTCATGCCGATGAACGCGCCGCGCGCGTCGGTGTCGTTAATGGGACTGCGTTCACCCATGAGATAGGGGAGGAAGAACACTCGGTTTTTGCCGAGCTTATCTTCGCTTATGCTGCCCTGCTCAGCCTTGTAATCATCGGTCTTGAGAATTTCCTCATAGAACCATTTGTTACAGCTCGCCGCGGAAAGCATACAGCCCATAAGGTGATAATTTCCGTCTGCATGGGCAAATGCGTGGAGCGCGTTGAAGCGGTCAACGCCGAATTTGTCGGATGATATGAATATTGTGCCCGAGGTGCCAAGGGATATGTTGCATGCACCGCCGCCGACCGTGCCTGTGCCGACAGCCGCCGCAGCATTATCGCCGGCGCCTGCAACAACTTTGACGGTTTCGGGAAGCCCGATATCCGCCTTGACAGTGCCGATAACTTCATAGCTTTCAAAAAGCTTCGGCATTTGCTTTTCACTTATGCCGCAGATATCCAGCATTTCCTTTGACCAGCACTTGTGCTCAACGTCAAGCAGAAGCATACCGCTTGCATCGGAATAGTCGCAGGAATGAACTCCCGTCAGCTTGTAGTTGATATAGTCCTTGGGGAGCATTATCTTGCTTATGCGGGCATAGTTTTCGGGCTCATTATTACGCATCCAGAGAATTTTGGGCGCGGTGAAGCCTGCAAAGGCAATGTTTGCAGTGAGAGCGGAAAGCTTGTCCTTGCCGATTTCGTTGTTGAGATATTCAACCTCGGCGGCTGTTCTGCCGTCGTTCCACAAAATCGCGGGACGGATGACATTGTCATTTTCATCGAGTGCGACAAGACCGTGCATCTGACCGCCGCAGCCGATGCCTGCAATCTCAGACTTATCAATGCCCTCTGTAAGCTCATTAACGCCGCTTTTGACAGCACCCCACCAATCCTCGGGATTCTGTTCAGACCAACCGGGATGGGGGAAGAAGAGGGGGTAGTCTTTGGAAATTGTGTTGTGAATTTTACCTTGAGCATCAACCAGTAAAAGTTTTACCGATGAGGTGCCCAGGTCGATGCCGATATAAAACATCAGGTGTTCTCCTTCTTGGATACAACGTCGAAGATAACTGCGGCCAGCAGAACGAGGCCCTTAACGACCTTCTGATAGTTTGCGTCAACACCCATGATACTCATGCCGATGTTGATAACGCCCATCAGAACAGCGCCGACGATAACGCCGGGAACTGTGCCGGTACCGCCGTATGCGGATGCGCCGCCGATGAAGCAGGCGCCGATAGCGTCCATTTCGTAGTTCTGACCGTAGGTGGGCTGTGCGGAGGTAAGTCTTGCAATGGTCATGATACCTGCAACTGCTGCCAGCAGACCCATGTTGGTGTATGCAAAGAAGTAAACCTTCTTGGTGTCGATACCGGAGAGCTTGGTTGCGGTTTCGTTGCCACCGACTGCGTAGAGGTGACGGCCCATGGTGGTCTTGGAGGTTATGTAAGTGTAAATTAGAATTACGAGTGCAACCCAGATAAGTGCGGTGGGGATGCCCTTGTACTGGCTGAGCTTAATGGTGAAGAAGATAATAACTGCGGCAATGACAAAGGTCTTTACGCAGGTCTTGCTGAATGCCTCAACCTCATAGCCTTTTTTCTTTCTTGTTCTTCTGCCGTTAAGGGTGAAGAAAATATAAAGCAGAACGGCAATACCGCCGACGACAAGACACAACAGGTTAATCCCCTGTCCGCCGAGGAAGTCGGGGATATAGCAGTTTGCGCCGCCGCCGAATACGCTGACGAACTTTTCATTGGTAACGGACATGGTCATGCCCTTGAGGATGACGTTGGAAAGTCCGCGGAATACCATCATACCTGCCAGAGTGGTGATGAAGGGGGGGACGTGTACGTAAGCAATCCAGAATGCCTGCCATGCGCCGACACCGATACCGATGAGGAGCATGATGCCGACAGCAACCCAGAGGTTAATGTCCTTGTCAAGCATAACTGCGCCGACAGCGCCGGTGAAGCAGACGACTGAACCGACGGAAAGGTCGATGTTACCGCCGGTAAGTATGCACAAAAGCATACCGGTTGCAAGTATGAATACGTATGCGTTCTGGGAAATGATGTTTGTAATGTTCTGAGGCATCAGCAGCTTGCCGTTGGTTTCAATGGCGAAGAATGCAACCACCAGAACGAGTACAATTATCATTGTATACTTCTTGATGAATTCATTTATCTTTGTCTTGTTCATTTCTCTTGCTCCTTTTCCTCCGTGTCTGATGCCAGAATTCTAGCCATAATCTTTTCCTGGCTTGCGTCATCTCTGTCAAATTCGCCGACTACCTTGCCTTCGTTGAGGACATATATTCTGTCGCTCATGCCGAGGACCTCGGGAAGCTCGGAGGATATCATGATTACGGATTTTCCTTCTGCTGCAAGCTGATTGATGATGCAGTAGATTTCGTATTTTGCGCCGACATCGATACCGCGGGTAGGTTCATCGAGGATAAGAATATCGGGGTTTGCGAACATCCACTTTGAAAGAAGAACTTTCTGCTGGTTGCCGCCGGAAAGCTTACCGACATTCTGCTCAACGCCTACGCATTTTGTTTTCATCTTGGTGCGGTAATCCTCGGAAACCGCATATTCCTTGTCAACATCGATAACGCCGTGACTTGAAACGCCGCTCAGGTTTGCAAGTGTTGTGTTGACGCGAATGGGATTGGAAAGGATAAGGCCGTTACCCTTTCTGTCCTCGGTTACGTATGCCAGACCGTGGTTGATGGCATCACGAGGGGAGTGGAGATGGACTTCTTTTCCATTAATCTTAACGGTGCCGCTTATGTTAGAGCCGTAGCTGTGTCCGAAAACGCTCATTGCGAGCTCGGTGCGTCCCGCACCCATAAGGCCGGATATACCGACAACCTCGCCCTTTCTGACGTTAAGGGATACATTGTCAACGACTTTCCTTTCAGTGTAAATGGGGTGATAAACGTTCCAGTTTTCAATTTCAAGTGCGACATCCCCGATTTCAACATCGTGTCTCTTGGGGAAACGGTCGGCAATTTCACGTCCGACCATGCCGCGGATTATTCTGGATTCGCTGATATCATCAACACCCTTTGTGAGCGTTTCAATGGTTTTGCCGTCGCGTAAAACGGTAATATCGTCTGCAACGTAGGAAACCTCATTGAGCTTATGGGAGATGATGATTGAGGTCATGCCGTTCTTCTTGAATTCAAGAAGAAGATCGAGAAGTGCCTGAGAGTCCGACTCGTTCAGAGAAGAAGTGGGCTCGTCAAGAATAAGAAGCTTTGCGTTTTTTGCAAGAGCCTTTGCGATTTCTGTAAGCTGCTGCTTACCGACGCCGATGTCCTTAATCAGCGTTCTTGAGGACTCTGTAAGTCCTACTACCTTAAGGTATTTATCAGCCTCGGCATAGGTCTGATCCCAGTCAATAGCAAACTTTTTGCCCTTTTCGTTGCCGAGGAACATGTTTTCGGCAATGGACATATAGGGAACGAGAGCAAGCTCTTGATGGATGATTACGATTCCCTTTGCCTCACTGTCGCGTATACCGGAGAATTTGCATATCTCGCCATTGTATACTATATCGCCTTCATAAGTGCCGTAGGGCCAAAGTCCGCTGAGTACCTTCATCAGTGTGGATTTACCGGCTCCGTTTTCACCGACCAGTGCGTGGATGCTGCCTCTTTTGACAACGAAATTAACGTCGTCAAGGGCTTTGGTCGCAGGGAACTGTTTGGTAATACCTCTCATCTCAAGTATATTATCTGACAAGATATCGCCTCCGTAAGTGTCTGTTTTTAGATATGGGCAAGACGGATAAACCGTCTTGCCCAATGAGAAAAATTATTCTGATTGAATTAATCAGCTCAGCTGATCCATGGTGTAGTAACCGGAATCAACAAGCAGTGCCTGGTAGTTGTCAACGGTGCATGCAACGGGCTCGCAGAGGAAGCTGGGGATAATGCCGGTGCCGTTGTCGTAGGTCTCGGTATCGTTTACGGGAGCATCTTCGCCCTTCATGAGAGCGTCAACCATCTTGACGGTCTGCTCAGCGAGGGTACGGGTGTCCTTAAATACGGACATTGCCTGCTTGCCGTCGATGAGGTTCTTCATGATTGCGATATCGCAGTCCTGACCGGTGATGACGGGATATACGTCGTTGGTGTAGAGTGCTGCAAGAGCATTCTCAACGCCGCAAGCGGTGGAGTCGTTGGAAGCGAGAACTGCGTCGAGCTGCTTGCCGTCAGCATAGTAGGAGCTCAGAATGTTCTCGAAACGTGCCTGAGCTGCATCGGTAGCCCAGTTTGCAGTTGCAACAACAGCCTTGTCGTAGTTGCCGTCTGCATCCTTCTCTGCAACCTGACCGGAGGGGCATACGAGGGTGCCTGCATCGAGGTAAGGCTGGAGGACGCTCATAGCGCCGTCGAAGAAGAAGTTAATGTTGTTGTCGCCGGGGTCGCCGGTGATGAACTCAATATTGAAGGTCTTGTCGCCTGCGTCCTTAAGACCCAGAGCTTCTTCAATGTACTCGCCCTGCTTTACACCAACGAGCCAGTTGTCGAAGGTTGCATAGTAGGAAACTGCGTCGGAGTTCATGATGAGGCGGTCGTATGCGATAACGGGGATGCCTGCTTCCTTAGCCTGTGCAAGAACAGTGCCGAGGGAGTCGCCGTCGATAGCTGCAACAACGAGAACCTTGCAGCCGTTTGCGATCATGTTCTCAATCTGAGAAACCTGGGTGGGGATGTCGTTTGCGCCATACTGGAGGTCAACCTGATAGCCAGCTGC
>JAZLFI010000069.1:0-1059 GCA_045615725.1 Oscillospiraceae bacterium | reverse complement strand
AAAGATGCCGAGGCTGTCTTTATGTCTGTAGCAAACAGGCGGTGTGTTGGGTTCCTCGCCGCAAACTCGATTACAGATATTCATTATCTAATGCACAAGGCGCTGCATAGCAGTGAAGAGACGAAAAAAGTTCTCGGCATTCTGTTCTCCCTCTTTGAGATCCTTGACACCTGTGGAATTGACTGCCGGAAAGCCTTAACAAGCAGTATCGCAGATTACGAGGATGCCGTAATGGTCGAGACAGCTGCCCGTGCGGGAATTGATTGCATTGTTACGCGAAACTTGAAGGATTATGCCGGTGCTCCCATGCCGGTTTACTCGCCCGCGCAGTTTATTGAGTTGTTATACTCCGAGGAAGAATGACTCGAATTTACAGAGGTAATGCGTTTCACCGTGAAACGCATTACCTCTTTTCTTATACCGCACCGATAGCGGCGAGGATTTCCTTTGCAAAAGCGATCACAAGTCCGCCGAACAGACACAGGAAGCCCTGAGAACGCTGACTTGCGTCATGGCTCTGGATGGACATACCGACCTGCACGATGCCCCATCCGAGGATAATTACTCCGATGGCCTTGATCGCGCTGAAAATAAAGTCGGACAAATTGTTGACCACAGCGATGGGATCACCGTCGGCGGCAAAGGCGCCGGTGGTCAGGAATGCCACGCAGAGTATAATTACACTCCATACGGACATGAATATTTTTGCGCGTTTAGTTGTAGATTTCTTCATTCGTTTTCCTCCATAGTAGATAAAAGATACCGCATATCGTACAGACAATGCGGGCTGTGGACGTAGGGGGCAGCCCCGCCGTCCTCTGTGAACTGAATATTGGGGTGCTTCATCAGATCGTATTTCTCGTCAATGACCGGCCTTTCCCCGCGGATAAACACAATGGCATTTTTGTTATCCAAAAGGCGGACTTCATCCGGAGTCATAAGGTCTCGGCCTGCCTGTTGGATGCTTTGACTGTACGATCCGTTTCGCCCCTTACTCTGACTGCTGGATTTAGTTGAGATCGTCTCCTTGCCCAGAAGCTCGGAAACATATTTGTGCGT
>JAZLFI010000068.1:0-1337 GCA_045615725.1 Oscillospiraceae bacterium | reverse complement strand
AAGCATACCGAGTACGACTTTTTCCATATCCTCTTTTTTACAGCAGTCGGTAAATCTCGGGGTTTTATCCTTGAGATTTTCAAGCTGGGGAGGACATTCCGCGCCTGTTTCGGCGTGAAGACCGAGAACCATGTCGAACTCGTCCATGCCCGCGCTCATGCCCGGACGGACAGCATCGAGAACGCTTGCGCTGAACTTGAACGGATTTGCGGTTGAAGCGATTACGGCGGGAGTTGTGTCAGCCGTAACGCTTACATAATCGTCATAAACTGAAATTGCTACGGCTGTGTGAGTGTCGCACAGATAGTCAGTATCTTCAAATACTTTTGCGATTGTCGATTTTGTGCCGTCGTCATCACAGCAGCCCGATTCAAACAGCTCTCTGATTGAAGCGAACACTTCCTCGCTTACCTGATATTTGCCGTCAGTTGAAAGAAGATTCATCCATTCGCTTACCGCCTTGTCGTCCATTCCGCTGAGCAGGAAAAGAAGTCTTTCAAGGTTGGAGGAAATAAGTATATCCATTGAGGGAGAAATCGTGGTGTAGAAATCACGGTTCTTATTGTAAATTCCCGTTTTGAGGAAGTCGGTAAGAACATCATTGGAGTTTGATGCGCAGATAAGCTTCTTGACAGAGATACCCATTTCCTTTGCGTAATACGCGGCAAGAATGTTGCCGAAGTTGCCTGTGGGAACAACTATGTTGATTTCGTCGCCGAGACTTACCTTGCCCTTTTCAACCATATCGCAGTAGGCGGAAACATAATAAACAATCTGCGGAACAAGTCTGCCCCAGTTGATTGAGTTGGCGGACGAGAACATCATGCCCATTTTATCGAGCTTCTCGGCAAATGCCTTATCGGTGAAAATCTTTTTAACTCCGCTCTGAGCGTCGTCAAAGTTGCCCTCAATAGCGCATACGCCTACATTTTCGCCCTCCTGAGTCATCATCTGAAGTCTCTGCATCGGGCTTACACCGTCATTGGGATAGAAAACGAGAATTCTTGTGTTGGGAACATCTTTAAAGCCCTCAAGAGCAGCCTTGCCTGTGTCGCCCGAGGTGGCAACGAGAATGACTATCTGCTTGTCGGGCACAGCCTTTGCGGACGCGGTGGTGAGAAGATAAGGCAGAATCTGAAGAGCCATATCCTTAAACGCGCAGGTCGGGCCTTTCCATAATTCAAGAATTTCGGTGTTGCCGTTGAGAGTGTGGAGCGGCGCAACCTTCGGAGAGCTGAAATGTCCCTCTGCATACGCGCCGTTGACGCAGTAATCAATCTCCTCAGCGGTGAAATCGGTGAGGTAAAGGGAAAGAATTTCTTTCGCTCTTTCGATAT
>JAZLFI010000067.1:0-7381 GCA_045615725.1 Oscillospiraceae bacterium | reverse complement strand
CTGCATGGAAGCGAAGAGGAGGCCGGGGCCTGCGCCGTAGTCAACACCGAATGCTGCGCAGCCGGGGAGAACGATGCAGCCTGCCATGATTGCTACCAGGGTATCCATGATAACAATGATAACAGCGTTCTTCTGAAGCTTCTCTTCCTTTGCGAGGTAAGAGCCGTAGGTGATCATTGCGCCCATGCCGAGGGACAGGGAGAAGAACATCTGACCAGCAGCGGTCTTCATAACGCCGAGGAAGTCTTCCTTCAGAGGATCAATGTTCCAGCCGAACATGAACTTGTAGCCGTCCAGAGAACCGGGCTGGCATGCAACGTAGATGATAACGATGACGAGGATTACGAACAGGCAGGGCATACCGATGTTGCAGAACTTCTCGATGCCGCCGCCAACGCCGCCTGCGACGATGATTGCGTTCAGTGCAATGAAGATTGCAGTCCAGAGGACCATGCCGCCGCCATTGCAGATGAATGCGCCGAAGAATGCGCTGATATCAGCACCCCAGGTGTTGACACCGAACATTGCGAGCAGGTAGCCAGCTGCGTAACGCATAACCATGCCGCCGAGGACGAAGTAGAAGCAAAGTACCAGGAAAGGTACTGCAACTGCTATATAGCCCATCCAGGTGAACTTCTTGCTCATTGCGCGGTATGCAGCAATGGGGCTCTTGCCGGTCTTACGACCGATAGCAAGCTCGCCGACCATAACAGCAAGACCTACGAAGAGAGCAAGGCAGAGGTAGATAAGCAGGAATGCGAAACCGCCGTTTCTGCCCATCTTGTAAGGGAAGCCCCAGATGTTACCAAGACCGACAGCAGAACCGACAGCAGCCATGATAAAACCAAAGTTGGAGCCAAAACCTTCACGTTTAGTTTCCATACTATTCTCTCCTTTATTAAATTCGCACTAAATGCGTTTTAGTGTAGTTTACATTGTAGACTATGTTAAACCAAATTCAATAGCTTAGCCGTGAAATTAACTCGGCGTTAACACCCGCGGCATTTGTCTTTACAGGAATTTATATCGGGAAAATTGTCTTTGCGGTGATTTGTTGCAGACAGCAGCGATTTACGGCTGATTTTAAGGCAAAATTGCAAATAATTCGATGAAATCCATATAAAGACAATTAACGCCTTGATAACAAATTAACAAATATCACTATTGCATTGGGCTTGGTATTACATTATACTTTTTACATTAATACAAGGAGAGAAGAAAATGGAAGAACTTATTCTGAGCCCCGGATATGACGATAGGGAAGATATCCTGGCGCTTTTTACCGAATATACGGATATGCTGATTGAAACAAACCCCGGATTTGCGGAGTATTTGGCCATACAGAACTATGATGCCGAGATTGCGGATTTGCGCTCAAAATACGGCGAGCCCGACGGCAGACTTTATATCGCCCGTCTTGACGGCAAGGCTGTCGGCTGTGTTGCCATGAAGCGCCACGATGACGAAAACTCAGGCGAATTAAAGCGCCTTTACGTTCGCCCCGAGTACCGCGGTCACGGCTATGCCCGCATTCTTGCGCAGAAAATCCTTGACGATGCAAGGGAAATCGGCTATGAGGCAGTGTATCTGGACACTCTGCCGTCCCTTAAAGCGGCAAAGCACCTTTACGACACTATGGGCTTTGAGGTCTGCGAACCGTATAACGACGACCCCATGGGCTGTTCAATATTTATGTGCCGGAGATTTGAGTAATGATAAAAACTGTCTTTTTTGATATCGACGATACCTTGCTGGATTTTCACAAGGCCGAGGCAAATGGCATAAGGCAGACCTTTATCGAGCTTGGAATCGAGCCCACGGACGAGCTTATTAAGCTTTACAGCGGGATTAATCTCAGCCAGTGGAAACTGCTTGAAAAAGGGGAGATTACCCGCCCCGAGCTTCTGACACGGAGATTTGATATTCTGTATTCACAGCTCGGCTTGGATATATCCAGCGAAAAAACCCAGAGCATTTATGAGGAAAACTTAAGTCAGGGTGCATATTTTCTCGAGGGGGCAGAGGAGCTTCTGAGCACTCTCTGCGGCAGATATGAGCTCTATGTTGTTTCAAACGGCACTGCCTACGTTCAGAACAGACGAATTGAAAAGCTGGGACTTAAAAAGTATTTTAAGGAGATTTTCATTTCCGAGTACATCGGCTTTGACAAGCCCTCAAAGGAATATTTCGATGCCTGCTTTGCAAAAATCCCTGAGCTTAACAAGGACAAGAGCATCATAGTCGGCGACAGTCTGAGCTCGGATATCCTCGGCGGAATAAACGCGGGGCTCATTACCTGCTGGTATAATCCCCACAAGGCACCGAAAAACCCCGAAATCCCCGCCGATTATGAGATACAGAAGCTTTCCGAGCTCCCCGAATTACTTGAAAGAATATAAAAATACCGCACTCAACGAGTGTGGTATTTTTTGCCGTTATAAGGCACTTATAAATCTACCGACTGCGGGGTCATAATATCGGCTATTTAAGTAGTAAAGCCCCGAATCGCTTCTATTTCAGTAAAAGTGCTGAGTTGTGATGCGGATTGTTACCTCAGTCAGAACAAACGCTGTCGGTACAATCATCGAATATTTTCAAAAAGTCGCTTATCGCGCGGTCTTTATATTTTTTTCGGTCAATTTGCCAAGCCCCATTGTCAAAGAAATTGCTATTGCCCAAGTTAAAGTCAGCCCTATGAAAATGACATTACCTGCTGAGATTAAGCTCAGAAAAACACAGCAAAGATATATAAGGGCAAAGAAATAATAATTATATTTCGTGTATCCGAAGCGATAATCAATAACTGTTTTTTCGTTCTCAGTGCTGACAGTTCCCGTAATTTGACCTGTACACGAAACAATCTCATTAATTCTGAACGCGCCACGGTCATATAGCCAGAATTCATTGTCGGCTATCTTGCCATACATCACTTCATCAAGAAACCAACCGAAGCCGTATAGCAGGCGTATCGGTGAATAATCCTGCCTGACCGCATTTTTCAGCCTTTGCAAAGCTTCTTCCTGTGTAATATTGAGTGTTATTTTCAAAAAATCACCCACTTGATTTTTTAGACTTATATATTTTCTCTGTTGCATACAGCCACGAACTATTTGCTCTTGGGTCTATAGCATATTACGCTTTGCAAGTATTCTTCTGCTGATGTATTAACCGTAGACCTGACAGATAACCTTCTCTGATATTTTTCTCCATTGCTCATACTCATTAAGAACTTCTTCATATGATTTTGTGAGATTACCTCCAGGAATTTTTCCGATTTCTCTCATTTTAGAAGTGCTGAAGGAAAAGCACTTAAAGTTTTCACGAATACCAATGTCAGAAAAATAGTTGGTGTCAATTTTGGACTCTAAAAAGCAGATTAATTCCTCGACATAATCCTGCATAATAACAGAAATCGAACCATACAGATTGCTCCAGAAAATATCATACTCCTGAATTTGTTTTTCAGAATAATGATTTAAAAGAGTTCTTTTGGGCAATCTCCATTGGCGCTCAACCAATTTAATCAATTCATTAAAGGATAGTTCCGGAAGTTTTTCAAACCCATATTCTTGTCCCCATCCGAAATCATACAGAAGCCTTTTTCGAAAAAGCATTCCATTTGAATTATTTCGAAAAACATCTCCCTCTATGCAAGTAAACTCTTCTTCATATCGTGGCATGAAATTCATTGTGACATAAAATTGTTTTGTTGTAGAATCCACATTTCCACCTCCTGATAGTTCGGCTTGATAATGCTGACTTGAAAAGTAACCTTCTCTGTCGCATACAGCCCCGAACTATCTGCTCTTTTGTGGCTGTTTTTCTATTTTGCTTATTATATAGTCAAGCTCACTTTTGGAATAATCTTCAGCAGATATAGGATAAGCTTTTCCGCAATCCGATACAAATATATAGCTTTCAAGCTCACCGTCTTCATTGTAAGAGGTCTCTATATCATTGACTTCATCATATCTGATCACATGTTCTTCCAGCGAAAAAAAGTCACTGTATGTCAGCTTCTCTTCATCTGCCATTAAATAATTGTTTAATGCAAGCAGATACAGAGGAAAGCATAATATCGTTCCGATTAATGTGCATATAGTAATGCGTTTCCATGCAAACGAGCGCGGTTTACCCTTGAGAAAGTTGTGGATATTACAACCAATAGCAATGGGTGATTTGAGGTGAAGCGGCACAAAGTAACACATAAGGCCTGCCATAATTGCGGGAACTATCATAAGAATAAGTTCAGCCGGATACGAAAAAGTGAACATGCATTCCGGATCGGGGTGCAGATATTCAAGAATGATTACAGGAACCATCAGCAGTGCCATTGTAATAAGAAAACAGATTTCGGCTATAACTACACATTTGTGAGGCGGATCCCCACGCGAAAAATCCTCTTCCGGATCCCAATACCATTTGGATTTAACATATTTGTCGAAACCTTGAATCAAGTCATATTTTTTGAGATTTCTGTTAATATCCCGGAGACGTAAAGCAGTATAGATTATTAACGACAGCGATAAAACACATATTACCGAATTTGTCACAGTTCTGTTCATTTTATTACCTCGCTTGGAGAACCCATTTAGCTTACAATAAATTTACCATTAATTCCAAATACCGTCAACTATGGCAAGAGCAGATAGGCATAATGCCTATCTGCTCTTTTTTGTTAAACAATGTTATGCTTAGCTCTCAAATGTATAGCTTTTTATTTCAATTTCGCCCAAATCGCCTTTGGTGCAGACGGCTATGTGATAGCCGTCAAGTTCGCCGTGCCACGTGCGGTGTTCGCCGATTGTGTCGGCGGCTTCAAAGGAATTGAGCGGGCAGGAAAGACCCTCGCCCGTTGCCTTTATATAGCTTTCCTTTATAACCCATATGCGGCAGAATTCATCATCGGGGTCTGATGCGCTGTTTACGGCTTCAAACTCCGCATCTGTGAAAAAGCGCTTTGCAAGCCTAAGCGAGTTTTCCCTCGGAGCTTCGATATCCGCGCCGACCTCTGCGTCGGCTATGGCGCAGAGCGCGTATTTTCCGCTGTGAGAGAGGGAAAAGAATGGGAAATTGCCCTCAAAATACGGTTTTCCGCCTTCGGCAATGAGATACTGAGGGTGATTGGGAACAGCCGCATTCAAAAGAAGCTCGGCGCCTAAAGACTGCTGTTTTGCCTCAATCGACGGAAGCTTTTCAATTTTTTCGCGGCGGTATTCTGAAACCTCTGTTATTCGCGAGTCAATATCCAGTTCGCTTACATCGGCAATGAAGAGCTTTATCATTCCGCTTTCATTGCTTCAAGGGTTTTGCCCAGAAGCTCGTCCAGCTCCCAGCCCAGCATTTCCGCGCCTTTTATGATGACGTCGCGGGAACAGCCTGCGGCAAACTTTCTGTCTTTAAATTTCTTTTTGAGAGATTTGAGCTCCATGTCGGAAATGCCCGTGGGACGCATGAGCGCCGCGGCACCGATAAGTCCTGTGAGCTCGTCCGTTGCGAAAAGCACTTTTTCCATAAACTTTGTCGGCTCAACGTCGATGCAGATTCCGTAGCCGTGGCTGATTACGGCGTGAATCATGTCCTCGTCAATATCCAGCTCGTGAAGCATTTCGTTTGCCTTTACGCAGTGCTGTTCGGGATAAAGCTCGAAGTCTATGTCGTGGAGCATGCCCACACTGCGCCAGAAGTCCGCGTTTTCGGGGTCAAATTCCTTTGCAAATTCGCCCATGACCTTTGAAACGGTTTCGGCGTGCTGAATGTGGAACGGGTCCTTGTTGTATTTCATGACAAGCTCTTTCGCCTCAGCGGGGGTAGGTATGTAACTCATGTGTTCATCCTCCTTTTTTATTAAAATAATACTACCATACAAGTAATTTAGCAATAAAAAACCGCCCACTGGGCGGTTTTTTTACGGAGTTACAGGCTGAGTGGCAGTGGTGGAGTTGCCGGGGATAGAAGTGGGAACGGGAGCATCGTTGTTGCCGCCGCTGTTGCCGCTATTGCTGGCACTGCTGCCGGTGTTGCCGGTACTGCCGCTGCTGTTGTTGTTTCCGCTGTTGGTACTGCTGTTGTTGTCGTTGTTATTATTCTTGTCTTTGTCCTTGTCGCCGATTTTGCCGTCGCCCATATCATCGTCGATGATGCTGTCGTCATCGCGGGGAGAGTCGGTTACAACGCCGTCGGTGTCGTCGATGTTGCCCTTGTCGCTGGCACAGCCGGTGAGCACTCCGCATACGAGGGAAAGTGCGAGAAGCAATACTGCAAATTTTTTCATATGATTAACCTCCAATCGTAGTCAAAACCTATTATTGCCGAAAGCGCAAAAACTATTCACGATTGAATTGAAATGTATGTAATAAAATGTTATATTAAAGTGTATGGATAATTTGAAGAAAAACGAAATATTCGAAGCCGAAATTGAGGGATATACCTCGGAGGGAAGCGGTGTCTGCCGAATAGACGGCAGAGCGGTTTTCGTGCCCCGCACGATTAAGGGCGAGGTTTGGAAAGTGCGCATAGTGAAGGTCACAAACACCGCGGTCTACGGCAGAGCGGAGAAGTGCATAAAAGCATCCGCGGAACGTTGCGAGCCCGAGTGTCACGACTTTAAGCGGTGCGGCGGCTGTACTCTGTGGCACATGAGCTATGACGAGGAGCTTCGGTTCAAGCTTCAGAAGGTCAACGATGCGCTGAAACGCATCGGCGGTCAGACCGTCCAGGCACAGAACATAATCGGAAGCGACAGCGTCATGGGCTATCGCAACAAGGGCATATATGCCGTGCGCAGGGTGGGCGATGAGTCGCAGGCGGGATTCTTTGCTGCCCGTACCCATGAGCTTATTCCTATTGACAGATGCCTTATACAAAATGAGCTTGCCGACAGGGTGAAAGCCTCTGTGCTCGGCTTCATGGAAGATAAAAAAATCCCCGCATACGATGAGAAAAGCGGCGAGGGTGCAATCCGCCATGTCTATGTGCGGTGCGCGGTCAATACCGACGATGCCGTTGCCTGCGTGGTTTCCGCAAAGGGTCTGCATGAGCATACCTCGGCACTGGCGGAAAGACTGCACCGCGACTGCCCCGAGCTTACGGGAATAGTTCTCAACATAAACAAAACCCGCGGCAATACAGTACTCGCAGGTGAGTTTTATACCTTGTGGGGTTCGGAGATTATGCGCGATAGCTTAGGCGGCATAAGCTATGAGATTTCACCGCAGGCATTTTATCAGATAAATCCGCCTCAGGCTGAAAAGCTTTACGAAAAAGCTTTGGAATATGCCGCGCCGTCGGAAAGCTCTACCGTGCTGGATATGTACTGCGGAGCGGGAACGATAAGCCTTTATCTTGCCCGAAAGGCAGGCAGGGTAATCGGCGCGGAGAT
>JAZLFI010000066.1:0-3427 GCA_045615725.1 Oscillospiraceae bacterium | reverse complement strand
CGGAGGCGAGGTTATCCTCAATGGCCTTAGTGTCCTCGTCATCAAGGCTGATGCCTGCATATTCGGCATATGCACACAGAGCACTCAGCTCCTTGAGGTGGTCTTCGGTGGCTTCATTGAAGTAGTCGTCCCATGTGTAGACCGAGCCGTCCTCCTGCTCGCCTGCTATGACGCATTCCTGCTGGTCGAGGGGCTTGGAGGTATCAGGACCGATATTAGAGGCATAGTCGCCGAAGTAGCTGAAGTAGCTGAGAATGTTCAGAAGCTGGGAGTTATAAATGTAGTTAACCTCGGCAACGGAGTAGTCTTCGCTTCCGGCTTCGATGTTATAAGCCTCAAGCGCGGTATTGTCAACGGTAAGAGCAGTGGAGTTTCTATAGAACATGCCGGAGTTGAGATATACAACTGCAATGATGAACAGTACTACTGCTATGCCGACAACAGTCCACTTGATTTTCTCTTTTTTCTTTTTTGCAGCCTCTTCGCGCTGGGCGATGGTCTTGCGGTCAGTGCCGTTTTCACGGGCAGTCTGACGGTTTTTTCTTTCGGTTGAAGAGCTCATTTGTTGTCATCCTTTTTGTTAATATTAACTAAAACATTATAACCTAAGCGGGAATATGTTTCAATAGTCAGGAAATAAATTTATTTTGAATTTTGAATCATCAGTTTCCTCAATGCTGCATATACTGTAAGTATGCTGAATATATAATGGAGGGTGATTGTGACGGATACTGATATTGACGATTTAATCTACGGCGATTATGACCCCGGCCCAAGCGGACGGTGAATATAAAAAGCAGACGGAAAAAATTACTCCGTCTGCTTTTTGTTGCATCTGAACGTGCAATTTTTCGGTGAATGCGGTCAAAGGATGAAGGGAGGTGTTAATATGACCGAAAAAGAGCTTAGAAAATTTCTCGCAGATACTGCGGCAGAATACTACGGTGCCGCAGAAGGCGGAGAAAAGCATAAGGAGATTATCAGAATTTACAACGCAATCCGACCGCTTCCTCAGGGCTACGCGCTCAAAAGCGGCGACTCCTGGTGCGCGGCTTTCGTATCCGCCGCGGCGGCAAAGTGCTCTCTTCTTGATATCATCCCCGCGGAATGCTCGTGCCTGCGCCAGATATCGGCATGGCAGGGGAAGGGAAGATGGAAAGAGGACGACGCATATATTCCCGATGTGGGCGACTTTATCTACTACGACTGGCAGGACGACGGCAAAGGCGACAACAAGGGAGTGCCCGACCATGTGGGCATTGTGACCGAGGTTTCGGGCAAAAGCATAACCGTTATCGAGGGCAATGTCAGCGACAGCGTAAAATACAGACACATATCGGCGAACGCGAAGAATATCCGCGGCTACGGCTTGCCGGATTTTGCTTCGAAAACAAAGGAGGAAGAAAGCGTGAGATACAAAACGATAAAGGATGTGCCCGCAGGCGCATACCGCGATGCAGTCGAGGAGTTTGTGGAGCTCGGTATCGTTAAGGGTAAGAGCGACGGAACCCTCGACCTTTCCGAGGACGTAATCCGCGGAATGATATTCGGCAAGAGATATGCCGATAAAAAAATCGGCGAAGTCGCCGACCTCGCCGCTATAAAGCTCATTGAAAAGCTTAAAGCAGTTATAAAATAAAAAAGAAAAACCCCCGATTATTTAATCGAAGGTTTTTCTTTATTAGGGCTGTATTACAATTACAGAACGTCAGCAACTGCACCTACGAGACCCTGAATGAAGGTGGGGACCCAACCGAGCATATCGGTAACGAGTCTGAGAGCCTTCTTACCAGCGATACGCTTGTCTTCGTCAATATTAGCTAAAATTGCCTTGCACATGATGCTTCCTCCTTGAATTTTTAATGTTCGGATGTAATTAATATAGCACACCCGTATGCAATTTGTAAACAATAATTTTAGTTTTAGCAAAAAAAGTATTGGAAATTATACTATTATTTCGGTTTGGTTTGCTCAGAACAGAGCAATATCGTACATATGGCGACTTTTTGCCCGAAAATATACACATAATAGAAAATCCTCCCGACTCGGTCGGGAGGATTTTGCGTTTCATTTATCAGAATACGATGATATCCCAGAAAATGAAGTTTGCAAGTTTGAACTTAAGCCATGCGAGAGTAAGCATAATTATTTCCTCCTGTAAGTATTTACGCAATATGCGCTTTGCCTATAAAGACGTAAAATACGGCTTTATATTACAGGTTCGGCTTATTTTACGGGGACTGCAAAATTCAGTGCGCCCTCGCACATCTCAATGCTGAACTTGCTTTCATAGACAATCTCACCGTCGAGGGAGTAGGCAAAGCCCTCGGGGGCTTCGACCTCCACCTTCTTTGCGCGGCGGTAGACGACGATATCCTTCATGTCCTCGCGGTCGAGATGCTCGCCGTTTGTATAGGGGGTGAGTATCTTAACGAAGCGCAGACGTGAGATGGGCTTTATGAGGCAGACCTCGATGAAGCCGTCGTCAGTCTTGGCACGGGGTGCGCACTTGAACGAGCCGCCAACGTACTGACCGTTTGCAACGGTGCAAAGAAGCGCCTTGCCGTCGGGGTTAAGAACCTCTCCGTCGGCGGAAACGGTGCAGGTGTTCTTCATGCTCTTTATAAGCGCGGTTACAACGCCCTTGGTATAGGCGTTCTTATTGCCGTGGCCTGTTTTTTCTCTTTCCTTATTAATAGTAATGGCGACGGTGGTGTCAAAGCCGAAGTTTGTGACGTTTACGCTGTATCTGTCGCCGACCTTGAGAAGGTCAAGCTTCTGCTCGGGAGCATCCAGCAGTGCAGGGATATCGGTGAAGGTTTCGGCGCCGCCGAAGACCTTGACAAAGTCATTGCCGCTTCCGCAGGGATAGCAGCTTACGGACACGTTCTCAGCACCCACTGCGCCTGAGAACACACCGTTAATTGTGCCGTCGCCGCCGCATGCGATAAAGCGCATGGTCTCGCCCTTGTGCTCTGCGCAGGTCTTGCGGACAAAGTCTTCAGCGTCGGTTTCGGACTTGGTGACATAGACAAGGCAGTCGTCCTTCCGGGGCAGGGCATCAACAGCGGTGCGGATTGTTTCCTCGGCACTGCCTGCGCCTGCAACGGGATTAACAACAAATATGTATTTCATGTCGGCCTCCTGTTTTTATAAACTTTTTTCTGTTTATGTGTACAATATATCACAAAAACCCTCAGATTTCCATACATATAGGTCAAATCTATACGATTGTTTTTTTGAGGGTTATATGGTAGAATAAAGTAAAATAACTTTTGGAGGATTCTTATGAAGTTTGTTTTCCTGGCAGTTTTTATTATATCGAGCGTAATACATCTCTATGCAAGCTACAAAAGTGATAAACCGCTGAGAAACAAGACCAAACCCTTCATTCTTCTCGGACTTCTGGGCTGGTATATCTGCTGTG
>JAZLFI010000065.1:0-3917 GCA_045615725.1 Oscillospiraceae bacterium | reverse complement strand
CGTCAGTGGAGAAAACCTCGGACTCGGTTTCGGGTCCGGAGGAGATTTTGAGATTCAGCTTCTGATTTTCGTTCAGAAGGGGGGCCTTTTCCGATTCAAAGGAAAAGTACCAGTTGACCTCGGAGGCTATCGCACCGATATCACCGACCTTCCGCGTGAAAATTCCCGCGCAGGGTGCATAGATTATGCCGTCAGGGCAGGGGATTTTTTCGGGCGGGTCTGCGTTTTCCAGATACATGACCGCAAGCGCGCGGGAAGCCGCATCGCCGTTAATTACGGCATCGACGGCTTTGTCCTCCGAGCCGAATTCCGTTTTGCTCAGCCTGTAATCGCAATAGGCAAAATAAGCATCAGCATCTTCTTCGCTTACCGCAACGGCACTGCCGCCGGAGAGGTATTCCCCCTCGGCGGCGAGGATAACGCAGGCATCGCTGTCTGCGCTGATTTCCGTAAGCTCACGGTAAGCTTTGCCCGTGACGGAAAAGCTTTCGCGGACGGAGCAGTATTCCGCTTTTTCCGTTACATATTTCTGTTCGGATTTTTCCAGAATACAGGCCGCGGCATAAGCGCCCGCCGCAAGAAACAGCACCGAGGCGATTATGCGGAAATACGCTTCAGACTTCCGCATCGTTCCGCTCCAGCTCGATGGGCTTGGGCGGGGTGATTGTGGATATGGCGTGCTTATAGATAAGCTGCTGTTTCCCGTCGGAATCAAGGATAACAGTGAAGCCGTCAAAGGCTCTCAGAATGCCTTTCATCTGAAAACCGTTCATCAGAAAAACGGTGACAACGGATTTGTCCCTGCGGACCTGGTTTAAAAATGCGTCCTGTAAATTCTGTGTCTTTTGCATGATTTTACACTCCAGTGTCTATGTATTCGCCCCATATTACGGGCGTGGCTTAATCATAAGCCGAAGGAGTGTAAATATTCAGTCGAAAGCTGTCGGGCGGCTGAAAAATCGGGCGAAGATGTCCAGCGAATCCAGAAAAGCTTTTCGTTTCGTCTTAGCCACGTCAGCTGGCGCTTTGCATAGCGTCGGCTTTCCTGCTTTATAAGGGCGATTGCATCAGACTCGGAAAGCTCGCCGCGGAAGTATGCGGCAGGCTCTTTATAGCCTATTGCCTGCATGGCGGTGCAGCGGTCACTGAGCCCTGCATCGAGGAGGGATTTTACCTCGTCGAAAAGTCCCTGCTCAACCATTTCGTCAACGCGCTTATCAATGCGGGAATAAAGCTCCGCGCGGTCCTCATAGTCGAGGGCTATCATGGCCGCATCGTACTTGGGAGGAATGCGTTTTGTTTCCTCGTCGTGCTCGGTGATGGTCTTGCCCGTGAGCTTATAAACCTCTATTGCGCGGACAATTCTGCGCTTGTCGGCAGGGTGGAGCTTTGCCGCTCTTTCGGGGTCGAAGCTGCGGAGAATTTCCAGCATTTTTTCGCCGCCCGTGCGGTCATATTCCGCAAGAAGCTCATCGCGCAAAGCGTTGTCCGATTCGTTTTCCGCGAAATCTCGACCTGCGATGAGAGAGTCGATATAAAGGTTTGTTCCGCCTGCGATTATGGGAACTTTTCCCCGTGCGAGAATATCGCTTATGCAGGCGTCTGCCTCCTGCACGTATCGGGCGACGGAGTAGGCATCCATGGGCTCGGCAACATCAATCATGTGGTGGGGAATGCCCTGCATTTCCTCTTTCGTGACCTTTGCCGTTCCTATATCCATGCGGCGGTATAACTGCATTGAGTCGGCGGAAACAATCTCGCCGTCAAACTCCTTTGCAAGCTCCACGGAAAGACGGGTTTTGCCCGTTGCCGTAGGGCCTGTTATGACAATGATTTTAGGACTCATGGCTTATACAATTCTGCTGAAAAATTTATCCAGCTCTTTCTTGGTGAGTGATACCGAAACGGGTCTGCCGTGGGGGCAGTATTTAACCTCGCCCGCGCAGACGGCTTTCGCTATGCGTTCAAGCTCTGCCCTGTCGTGACTGCGGCCGGCTTTGATAGCGGCTTTGCAGGCAACGGTGTGCAGAATTTCGTCGCGTGCGTTCTCGGGACTTAAATCCTTTCCCTTGCGGAGCTTCTCGCAAATCTCTTCGATAGCGGCGGAGGCTTCGCCCACATCAATGTCGTCGGGAATGGCGCGCAGAGCATAGTCGCGCTCGCCGTAAGCCTCGATTTCAAATCCCAGCTCGGCAAGGATTTCGCCGTTATTTTCGATGAGTTCCGCATCGGCGGAATCGGGTCGGATTATGACGGGGTCAATGAGCGACTGGGACATAATTTCCCTCGGCTGTGCTTTGAGTCTGTCGAATATCATGCGCTCGTGTGCCGCGTGCTTATCGATGAGAAGAAGCTCGTCGTCCTTTTCCAAAAGGATGTAGGTATTCAGCGCTTCGCCTATGAGTTTCGGCGCTTTGTCGGGGATTTTTTCAACACTTTCAACCGCTTTTTCAACATTTTGTCCCGAATTTTCAAAGATTTTCTCCTCCTGTTTATACACAGGCTCGGGTTTGTAAAAAGAAGCGGGCTCGCGGACAACTGCCTGCTGAGAATAGTCCTGCTCCCTGCGGGGAACTGAAATTTTCTCCTGCTGTTTTGAATAATCGCGATAAGTTTCCGCGGTCATGGTCTTGAAAAAGTCGGGCTTCGGCTTAGGCTCTGCAACCGCTTTTTTCGTGCTTTCCGAGAGAATGATTTCGACGGGCTTTTCCTCGCCCTCAAGGGTGGCCTTGACGGTCTGATAAACCATGTCGAAAACCTTTTTCTCGTCAGAGAATTTGACCTCGGTCTTGGCGGGGTGAACGTTGACGTCGACGGCACCGTGGCTGAGTTCGAGGAAGATTACGCATGCTGGAAATCTTCCTGTGAGCAGGGTGTTTCTGTAAGCCTGCTCAACGGCGGCCTGCAGAAGCGCGGATTTAATAAATCTGCCGTTGCAGAAGAAATACTGCTGGTTTCGGCTTCCTCTGCCTGCGGAAGGAGAGGACACAAATCCGCGGACGTTAATGCTGTCGTCACTGCCGTTTACGGGGAGCAGAGTGTTTGCAATGTCACGACCTAAAAGGGAATATACCGCGGAGTCGTCGCGTCCGTCGCCGGGGGTGAAAAATTCCTCATCGCCGTCGCGTGTACAGCGGACGGAAATTTCCGGTCTGCCCAGCGCACAGCGCAGTGCTGCGGCAAGGCAGGCGGATGCTTCGGCGCGGTCGGATTTTAAAAACTTGAGTCGCGCAGGGGTGTTATAGAAAATATCGCGGATGGTAATGCTTGTACCCTCGGGACAGCCGCAGGGGAGCATTTCCTTGATATCGCCTGCTTCGAGAATGATTTTCGTGCCTTCATCCGCACCTTTTTCTCGGGTGATGAGCTCAATGCGGGAAACTGCGCTTATTGCCGCGAGCGCTTCGCCGCGGAAGCCCATTGTCCCGATTGCTTCAAGACCGCGCTCGTCCTTGAGCTTGCTTGTCGCGTGGCGCATGAAGGCAACGCCTGCGTCCTCGGGACTCATGCCGCAGCCGTCATCAGTTACGCGGATATATGTGGAGCCGCCGTCGCGGAAATCGACGGTGACTTTTTTTGCGCCTGCGTCAAAGGAGTTTTCCATAAGCTCCTTGATGACGGAAGCGGGACGCTCCACAACCTCGCCTGCGGCGATCATATCCGCAAGCAGGGGAGAAAGTATGTTTATTCTTGTCATGGCTACCTCCATGAAATGAAATCAATATATTATACATTATTTAAGTTGAAAGTTCCAGTGCTTTTGTGGTATTATAAAATGTAATTTTATGTTCGTGTAAGGAAACAAAAAATGGCATACGTAAGAAAAGAAATAAGTATTGAAGATATAAGAAAGCAGGAGGCAATCTGCGCCGAGCTTTTTGAGGAAGTCACCGCAGACGGAAAACAGCATCTTGCAA
>JAZLFI010000064.1:0-6536 GCA_045615725.1 Oscillospiraceae bacterium | reverse complement strand
TTGACGAGCATCAGATTCTGCTTGAATTTGAGGAGGACTGATTATGCAACCTGAGACAGAGAAAGACATCCTGAAGCTTGCGATTGCCAAATATGGAATTGAAGCTCAGAAGACGATGGCCATTGAGGAGTGCTCCGAGCTTATCAATGTTCTCGCGAAAGAGTGTCGGCGTCGAGTCTCCGACGAGGAGATTGTGACCGAGATCGCCGACGTGATGATTATGTGCGAACAGCTCGCGCTCATATACGGCGAAAATGCCGTTGAGAGCGAGAAGGAGTACAAGCTTACGAGGCTGGCAAAAAGAATGGGGGTGTTATGACAGACGACATAAGAATCCTCGATGCCTGCTGCGGCTCCAGAATGTTCTGGTTTAACAAACAAGAGCTTCACACGACCTATATGGATATCCGAGAAGGGACTTTTACGCTTTGCGATGGAAGGACAATAGAGGTCAAGCCGGATGTTATTTCGGATTGCAGGAATGCTCCGTTCCCGGACGATACCTTCAACTTGATAATCTTCGACCCTCCGCACCTGAGAAGGGTAGGAGATAACAGTTGGATGGCGCACAAGTACGGCAAACTTCCGGAGGATTGGCGGGCATTCCTCAAGAGCTCGATGGATGAGCTGATGCGGGTACTGAAACCGGGGGGGGTATTGATATTCAAATGGAACGAACATCAAGTTAAGGTTTCCAAAGTTCTTGATGCAATCAAACCGTATCAGCCTCTATTCGGGCACCCTACCAGGCGAAACGATACAACAATTTGGATGACATTTATGAAATTCTAAAGTAATATGAAGGAAATCAAAATTAAAATCTACGGATGGTCCGACCTGAAGAAGTGGTTCTGGGATAAGTTCTGCTTTCCGAGAAGGAAAATTGTGGACTACTGGCTTGATTATCATAATGACCTATTAAGGAGTGACTATGAAGCGTTACTCATAAAATACGGCGAACTTGACGTTAACAAACCAGAGGATATGAACAGGCTGCATTCCGCCCTTAATGACTGGGATAAGGCTGTCGCGAAATCTACAATATGCACAAGGACTCTTATAATGTTGAAGTAATATGGCAAAGGAAGATATTTTCAAGCTCTCGTTCTCTGACGACGGCGGAATAGAAGCGGAATTCAAAAACACTGACGAGGCGGTGATGGCCCTGTCGGACTGGGTGACCGGTGCTCTGGAGAAGCGCAATCAGGCGCCGTTGAGCGTTCTTTTCTCCGTCGTCGTTCACGTCCTGGCGAGAGAGTCGTCAGGCAAGTTCCAGGAGCAGTTTCTGGAAAACATCAGGAAGATTGCGCCTCAGTACAGGGACCAGTACAGAAAGGCGATGTTCCAGAAGTTTCCCGAGTTTGTGCTTGAGCTCAGGAAGGACGGAATCAAAAGCTGACACGGACTATGATTAAATCCCGAGCAGATTACATTATCGGCATTGACCCGGACGCGGCCAAGAGTGGCGTTGCCCTCCTCGACCGCGCCACGGTCAAGCTGACTCTCAAGACGCTCTCCTTCCCCGATCTCCTGGATTACCTGAAAGGTATCAGCGACAGGGCAAGGATGATAGAACACAAGACCGTATACGTCGTTATCGAAGCCGGATGGATGAACGATACGGTGAACTATCACGGGTACCACTTCGACCGGCGGGGCGAGAAGATTGCCCGGGATGTCGGCCGCAACCACGAGACGGGACGCAAGATAGCGGAAATGTGCCGGCACTGGGCCATTGAATGCGTCGAGACTCCGCCTCTGCCCCTGAAGATAGGGGGTTTTCACCTCTGGAAAGGAAAGGACGGGAAAATCTCACACGAAGAATTCGTCTCCTTGACAGCTTATGACAAAAAAGTCTCAAATCAGGAGGAACGGGACGCCGGGCTGCTTGCCTGGAACTGCGCCGGTCTGCCTATGAGAATACTGAAACGGAAACAATAACCACGCAACATATACAGTCACTATGGATTTGATGAAGAAATATACCGACGCCATCCGGAGCTTCCACGAGGCGAACAGGCTTGCCGCCGAGGCGTCCTACACTTTCAGCCAGATATTCAGGGCAAAAGCGGAAGACCTTTCGAGAATCGGCGAGCTGCACACCCTTTTCGATAAGGTCTCCTCAGAGAACGGTTTTCGTGCTGACGGCCGAAACAATGACAAGCAGTTCGTCTTCGCCGTGCTGCACCTCTATTCCCCGGCCTCACTGTGTGGCGGGGGCATCAACAAGAGACTCCGCCGGGCCATCGCTGCCGCTCTCGGGGTCAGGGCGGACACCGCCGTCTATAAGATGCGCTCGACGGCCGTGAGCTGGTACGACACCTATCCGCTTTTCCATAGCGAGTGCAACGTGGCTGTCAGGGCGCTGAGTGAACATCTCGGAATTGTCGATGAGCTGAACTGACGATGCAAAAATCGCTAATAAAGTGCCGCAGGATACTGAACTTTTTTTTGGATCAGTATGGTTCAGTATGATGCAAAAATCTAAAGCCCCCGCTGTAGCGCGGAGGCGTTGCTTACTTTCTGTGAACGCTCACCACGTCGCCCAGCTCGATCGCCATCACCCAGTAACAGAAAACCGGTTCGCCGTTTCTGTTGTATCTCAGGGCCTCAGGCTTGAAATGAAAGCCTTTGACGGCAACAAGGGCCGTGTCACGCTCGCGCGCATAACCGACGGCAAGGTTCAAATACTTGAACGGTTTCGGCGTGAAAGGGTACCGGCCGCCGTTGTAGTCGTCCCAGTAGTACATCTGCCCGGGGGTCGCCGTCTCAGGGTTGATTTTGTAGCCTGAAGGCTCAGCCGGGTCTTTCTGTAGATACCGGTTCATCGTGATACCGGGTTTGCACTCCCGGTATTCTTCTTTTTTGGTACCTGCGACAATCTGGTCGAAGTACAGCTGCTTGATTGGCAGATACAAGGTGTTTTCCTTAGTTGGTGTCTCCATCTCTTTCAATCTTGATTTTAAGAACGGCTCCACACTTCGGGCACTTGATCTGACCGGGGGCCGGTGCGAAAAGTTCTGACATGTTCACGCCCAAAGCCCCGGCGATTTTTTCGAGAGTATCAAACGAGGGTTTCTGTTTGCCGGTTGCAATGCCGGACAGAGACACACGCGACACGCCGATCTTTTCGCCTAAGTCATTAAACGTCATGCCTTTTTCTTTGCACAGCTCTTTAAGTCTGATGTGTGACATAAAATGTAAAGTATTGTTTAACGCTGCAAATATAGCAAAAAAATAAATGCTGCAATACATTTTGAAAAAAAAGTAAAATACTACTTAAAAATAATTGTAAAAAAAATTGCACAAATGAAAAATAATGCTTTACTTTGCATCAACAAAAACAAAGCACAAGTTTACATTATTAAAAAACAAAGGTTATGAAACTTATCACAAAAGAAATCGAAAACAGACTTGCAAACTACCCTCTTTATTCACAAGACGGCAAAACAGAGAAAACAATAGTTTGCAAATTCTTTCTTGCAAATTTCACTTGGTACGTATGCGAGGCGCGCAAGACGGGCAATGATTTTGAGTTCTACGGCATCGTTGACAACGCAGGCGAAAAAGAGTTCGGCTATTTCACGCTGTCACAGCTTCAGAGCGTCAGAGGCCCCTGGGGTCTGACTGTTGAAAGAGACATGTATTTCAAGCCCCGGGCAATCAATGCAAGCGAGTTTATGAATTCATCAGACAATCTCTAATAAGTTTCTATAAATCGACAAACAAATAAAAATTTCAAGGTTATGGCAGAATTTTTCGACAAGGTGCGCGCGATAGTATTCGACAAAGGCACAAAGACAAGCAAGATTGAAAAGCTTCAGAGTGAATTGGGCTGCACGGCCTACGAGGCTCAGACTTTCTACAGACAGCTTCAGCCCCTCATCATCACGGCGGCCCGTCCGGCCTCATCGGCCCGGCTTCGTTTCACGATCGGCGTCGAGATCGAGTGTTTCAACATCGACAAAGAGGCCGTCAAGGCAGCGATCGAGGCGCGCGGTCTCAAGGCCTATACTACAGGCTACAATCACAACGACAGCAAAGAGTATTACAAATTAGGTTATGATAGCAGCATCGGCGGCAACAATTCATGCGAGGTTGTAAGCCCTATCTTGAAAAACCTTTCAAGCCTCAAAGAGGTTTGCAAGGTCATCAACGAGGCCGGGGCACAGGTCAACAAGACATGCGGCCTTCATGTTCATTTCGGGGCCTCAAAATTCACCCTCAAAGACTGGCTCAAGATAATTGCTAATTACGCCGCAATAGAGCCTATTATCGACAGCTTCATGCCTATTTCGAGGCGCGGCAATAACAACCACTATTGCGCCTCAATCATAAACAGCGCGCGAATAATAAGAGAATACATCGACAACGGCAGCACACTTGCCCCGGCAAGTATTCAAGATATTCAGAACATTTTCGGCACACGCTACATGAAATTAAACGTCATGGCCTACAGAACACACAAGACGATCGAATTCAGGCAGCACAGCGGCACGACAGATTTTGAAAAAATCGAAAACTGGGTCTCATTCTTGACTTACTTTCTCGACTGGTCAATCAAGCACGACGAGACGATCACAGCGACGACCATCGACGAGCTGCCCTTTTTGCCTCAGAGCCTCAAATCATACTACAACAATAGAAAATCAGAATTATGTGCATAATAATAGCTAAACCCCTGGGGGCTGAAATGCCCCCTATTGAAACGCTCAGATATTGCGCCCATCGCAACCCGGACGGCTTCGGTTTCGCCGTACCCGGCAAAGTTTACAAGAGCATGAACTTCGAAACGTTCTACAGAGAATTGAAAAAGGCTGCAACCCCTGACACGGCGGCGATCGTTCATTTCAGATACGCAACGCACGGCCGCCCCTGCAAGTCAAACTGTCACCCGTTCAGAGACGACGATCTCGGCGTTTCTTTTGCCCACAACGGCGTTTTACCTATCATACCGTTCACAGGTAAGACAGACAGCGAGACGGCCTTCAGAGGCTTGATAGCCCCAAAAATGAAGCTTTTCGGCATCGACTCGAAAGAGGCAAAAAACGAGATCTTGAGCGTCATCGGCGGCTCACGGTTTGCGATAATGTCAGACGACGGCGAGATCAGGCTTTTCGGCCGCTTCATTAGCGACGGCGGCTGCTGGTACAGTAACGAAAACTATAAACCCTACAGTTTCATGTATAATTTCTAATCTATCAAATTATGGACGATATCAACAAGATCGAGCTATGCGGCTACGTTGGCTCAGTAAGAAAAATCAACAACGAAAACGGCGGCGTATCACACGCCGCCTTCACCCTTGCAACGAATTTCGCCTACAGAAACAGCAACGGCGACCCGGTGATCGAGACGACCTGGCACAACGTCGCAGGCTTCGCCGGTCCCGGTATCAAAGAAAAGACGCTCACGGCGCTTGAAAAAGGCCGCAAAGCTCACGTTATCGGCCGCGTTCGAAACGTCAGATATACAGCCGGTGACGGCATCGAGAGAACAATGTCAGAAATCATCGCGACTTGTGTCGAAATCGTCTGAGACGACGTAAAAATAAATTCATAACCTTGTGCGCGCCCGGTCAGAGATGGCCGGGCTTTTTGGTACGCATACAGGCAAGAAAAATACGTTTATCGGCAATTTTAGCACACAAAACGGCAATTTTAGCACACAAAACGGCAATTTTAGCACACAAAACGGCAATTCTGGCACTATTGCACGAAACGTCTATTTGTTGACGCTTCGTGTATATTTCTTGACACGTGGCGCAATTCTCACAGCGTCACACGTTCACACACCCACAGAAGCCCGGCGCATCGTCTGAAGCTTGTAAATCGGTGAATTTTGGCGCAACGTTCACGAAAAAGCCCCGGCGCGGTCAGGGTCAGGCCTTCGGCCTTTGCTATTTTTGCCCCTACATCGCGGGGTGGAGAAGCTGGTTAACTCGCTTGGCGCGGCATTGCCGAGAGACGTCCGTTCGATCCGGGCCCCCGCTACAAATGCGGACAGACCGCAGAAACAAACAAGAAAAAGCTTATGGAAAAGAAGATTCTCACTCTGAAAATCAAGAAAGAGTATCTCGATGCTATCCGGTCCGGCGAGAAGAAGACCGAGACGCGCGAGATCAGGCCGAACACGGCCCACAGGTACATCGAGTATTACAATCCTGCAACGGGAGAGACTTACCCGAGCACGGCTCAGATTCCCGAAGGTGCGGACCTGGACGCCCGGCCGCTCGAATACGACGCAATCCGTTTCTGCTGCGAAGGCGAGACGGCTCTGGTGAAGGTCGAGGGCTCCGAGATATTCGTGCTTCAGGACGAGGCCGGTGAGGACATCGTCTATGAGTACAAGGGAGAAAAATATGTTGCCGCCCAGATCGACTACACCCTGGGAGCCATCATAGAGTAAATCATGTTTAACAATTAAAATCAGGATGCCTTATGCTTTTCAGAACATCTACAAGTGGCTATTCCAGCAGGAGCCGTAGGGGGCTCACTGGCAGCGGCGGTCGTTTCGTTTCCCGTCAGGGCATGTAT
>JAZLFI010000063.1:0-6963 GCA_045615725.1 Oscillospiraceae bacterium | reverse complement strand
AGCACGGTGCCGTAATTCTGCACCTTCATGCCCGAAGCCTGAAGTGCCTTGAGCATGGCTCTGTGGAGCTTGTTGTCATAGCCTATTGCCTCGCCTGTGGACTTCATTTCAGGTGACAGGTAGGCATCGAGACCCTTAATCTTATTGAATGAGAAAACGGGAACTTTTACATAGAATCGGTTTTTCTCGTTGGGGTAAATTCCGAATATGCCCTGCTCCTTAAGGCTCTTGCCCATGATGACCTCGGTTGCGATATCGGCAAGGCTGTAACCCGTTGCCTTTGAAAGGAACGGAACTGTGCGAGAAGAACGGGGGTTAACCTCGATGATATAAACATCGTCATTCTCGTCAACGATGAACTGAATATTGTAAAGACCTACGATTCCGATACCGAGTCCGAGCTTCTTTGCATACTGCAGAATTGTGCCCTTTACCTTGTCCGAAATGCTGTACGTGGGATATACACTTATGGAGTCGCCGGAGTGAACGCCAGTGCGCTCGACAAGCTCCATGATACCGGGGACAAAGACATCAATGCCGTCGCAAATTGCGTCGACCTCGACCTCCTTGCCCTGAATGTACTTGTCAACAAGAACGGGCTTGTCCTCGTCAATTTCAACAGCGGTCTTGAGGTAGTGGCGCAGATGCTCGTCCTTGGATACTATCTGCATTGCGCGTCCGCCCAGAACGAATGAGGGACGAACAAGCACGGGGTAGCCTATCTCGTTTGCCGCCTTTATGCCGTCTTCAATATTGGTAACCGCCTTGCCCTTGGGCTGAGGGATACCGAGCTCCTTGAGCACCTTTTCAAAGCTGTCGCGGTTTTCGGCGCGCTCAATTGCTTCGCAGTCGGTGCCGATTATCTTGACGCCGCGCTGCATGAGAGGCTCGGCAAGATTGATTGCGGTCTGACCACCTAAAGTTGCGATAACACCCTCGGGCTGTTCATAGTCGACTATCGCCATGACGTCCTCGGGAGTGAGTGGTTCGAAATAGAGCTTGTCGGCGGTGGTGTAGTCGGTGGAAACGGTTTCGGGGTTATTGTTTATGATAATTGCCTCATATCCTGCGCGGCGGATGGTCTGCACGGCGTGTACTGTGGAGTAGTCAAACTCAACGCCCTGACCGATGCGGATAGGTCCTGCGCCGAGGACGACGATTTTCTTTTTCTCGGTGAGTCGGGAGTCGTTATTGCCCGAGTAGGAGGAATAGAGGTAAGGAATGTACTTGCCCGTGTGCAGGGTATCGACCATGCGGAAAGAGGGGGTCATACCAAGCTCCTTGCGGCGCTTGTATACGGAAATTTCGTCGGTCTTCCAGAGTCGAGCAACATAGGCATCGGAGAAGCCCATTTTCTTTGCGGAAAGAAGAGCATCCGCATCCCAGGGCTTTGCGGAAAGGTCGTTTTCCATGTCTATCATTTCCTTGAGGCAGTCAAGGAAGAGCTCGGTAATCTGGGTTACTTCATGGATTTTCTCGGTGGTGCCGCCGCGGCTGTAAAGCTCGGCGATTGCAAACAGGTTATCGGAACGGAACTCGGAGATATACTCGAAGAGCTCTTCCGCGCTCATGTCGTCAAACTTGGAAACGTACAGATGCTTTACGCCTGCTTCGAGAGAACGGGAAGCCTTGAGGAAGCATTCGCAGAGGTTTGAGCCGATTGCCATAACTTCGCCGGTTGCCTTCATCTGAGTGCCCAAAGTATTGGGTGCGTCAGTGAACTTATCGAAGGGGAATCTGGGGAACTTGGCAACGATGTAATCGAGGTTCGGCTCGATTGCGGCGGTGCCACCTGCCACGGGGATATCCTCAAGAGCCATGCCGACTGCAATCTTTGCAGTTACGCGGGCAATGGGATAGCCGCTTGCCTTGGATGCAAGTGCGGAGGAACGGGAAACACGGGGATTGACCTCGATGAGGTAGTATTCGCTGGAGTGGGGGTTGAGTGCAAACTGCACGTTGCAGCCGCCTTCAATCTTCAGCTCGCGGATAATCTTGATTGCGCTGTCGTTGAGCATCTTAAGGTCGTGGTCGTTGAGAGAAAGAATAGGTGCAACGACGATGGAGTCGCCCGTGTGAACACCGACGGGGTCAACGTTTTCCATGCCGCAGATGGTGATTGCGTTATCGTTGGAGTCACGCATGACCTCAAACTCGATTTCCTTATAGCCCTTGACGCTCTTTTCAATCAGCACCTGATGTACAGGTGACTGGGCAAATGCGTTGCGTCCAATTTCCATGAGCTCGGCTTCGTCGTTTGCAAAACCGCCGCCTGTGCCGCCGAGGGTGAATGCGGGGCGAAGAACTACGGGATAGCCGATTTTCTCTGCCGCGGCTTTTGCCTCGTCAAGATTATAGGTTATCTCGGAGGGGATGGTTGGCTCGCCTATGGACTGGCACATCTCCTTGAACATCTCGCGGTCCTCTGCGCGTTCAATGCTCTCACTGCTTGTGCCGAGAAGCTCGACTCCGCATTCTTTCAGAACGCCTTTCTTCTCAAGCTGCATCGCAAGGTTAAGACCTGTCTGACCGCCGATGCCGGGAACGATTGCGTCGGGACGCTCATAGCGGAGGATTTTTGCGATATACTCAAGTGTCAGCGGCTCCATGTAGACCTTATCCGCAATGGACGTGTCGGTCATAATGGTCGCGGGGTTTGAGTTGCAAAGCACAACCTCATAGCCCTCTTCCTTGAGTGCAAGGCATGCCTGAGTGCCCGCATAGTCAAACTCAGCCGCCTGACCGATGACGATAGGGCCTGAGCCGATAATTAGTATCTTTTTAATATCTGTTCTCTTTGCCATTTTTCTTCCTCCGTTTATATAAGCACATTTTTTCCGTTATAAAATGTCGCAAGACATCTGCCGAAAACCTTTTCGCCGGCAAAAGGCGTTGCTCTTCCCATGGACTTGAAGTCCTCGGGATTAATCTCATATTCCGCATCCAGATCCCATACGGAAAAGTCGTTTCCCAGCGGAATATTGAATCTTCGTCGGGGATTGACAACAAGAAGCTCCATGAGCCTTTCCATAGAGATTATCTCGCTTCTTACAAGCCTAGTGTACAAAATCGGGAATGCGGTTTCAAGCCCCACAATTCCGAATGCGCTCTTTTCAAGTCCCTTTGATTTTTCCTCTGCCGAATGGGGCGCATGGTCGGTTGCAATCATGTCGATTGTGCCGTCGATTATGCCGTTTATGAGGGCAAGTCTGTCCTTCATGCTTCGCAGCGGCGGATTCATTTTAAATCTTCCGTCCTCCTGTAAATCCCGCTCATCCAGAACGAGATAGTGAGGTGCGGTTTCGCAGGTGATATCGACGCCCTCCGCCTTCGCTTTTCTTATGAGCGAAACGCTCTCTTTTGTGGAAATGTGGCAGACGTGATACGCGCATCCCGTTTCCTTTGCAAGAGCGATATCGCGCTCTATCTGTTTCCATTCGCTTTCTGAGCATATGCCTCTGTGGCCGTTGGCTTTCGCATACTCTCCGTCGTGTATGTATCCGCCGCGGAGAAGCTCGTTTACCTCGCAGTGGGCGACTATCATCTTGCCCAGCGACTTTGCTTTAGTCATCGCTTCCCGCATCATGTCGTCGGCTTGCACGCCTTTTCCGTCATCGGAAAAAGCTATTGCGGAAGTCAGCTCATCGAGAGCCGAAAGCTCCTCCCCTTTTTCGCCGACAGTTATGGCGGCATAAGGATAAACGGCAATGCAGGCATCCTTATCTATAATGTCGGTCTGCTGCTTAAGATGCTCCGCAGAGTCGGGAACGGGATTCAGATTCGGCATGGTGCATACTGCGGTATAGCCGCCTGCCGCCGCTGCCATGGAACCCGTTTTTATCGTCTCTTTATAAGAAAATCCCGGTTCTCTGAAATGTACATGTACATCACAAAAACCGGGTAAAACAACATATTTATCATTATCGGGAGCAAATGCGGAACAGTCAACCGAGGCAGCAACGCTGTCCCTGTTTTCCATGTTGAATTTTTCGATGAATTTCATATTCATAAAACTGCTCCCGAAAAAAAGAAAAGTCCTGCACTCGCGGCAAGACAGAATATGGCTTAATTGCGGACTTTCTCCGCCTGCATATTAACTTCATCTTGCCGATATCTCGTATCAACTTAAAGACCTAAATAAGTATACCAAAGCCCCTGTTTATTGTCAATTGTAGAATGTCACTAACATGGGGCTTTGGAGTGCGTTTCATGTTGTAAAAAACAGCTGTGTATTAATCACAGCTGTTTTCTTATTGTTTCAACCCGTTCTTTAAGTGCTTCGATGAACAAAGCCGCGTCAAGGGAATATGCCATGCCGTCAAAACCGCGCTTATAACCCGCAACAACCGCATCTGTATTTCCGGCAAAGAATATGCAGAACTTCTTTGCCTCGTGGCAGGCCTTTATTATGCGGTCAATGGCCGCCTGAAAATCGGGGTTATTAAACTCGCCGGGAATGCCCATGGAAATGCTCAGGTCAAAGGGCCCGACAAATATGCCGTCAACACCCTCAAGGGCGACAATCTCTTCAATGTGCTCGAGCGCACCGACGGTTTCGCACTGGGGAACAAGCAGGGTTTCCTCGTTAAAATGCGCCATGGTTGCGGGAACTCCGCCCTCAATATCAAAGCCCCATCCGTCCTTTCTGCTGGGACAGAAGCCGCGCTCGCCGACGGGGAAATACTTTGCGTATTTTATAAGTTCCTTTACCTGCTCAACAGAGTGAACGTTGGGGACAATGAGTCCCTGCGCGCCTACATCGAGAAGCTTTAAAACTGCGGGACGGGAAGTATCGCGGACACGGCAGAGAGGGGTGAGCCCCACGAGCTCAGCGGCGCGTATAAAGTCGGCGCTGCTCTCCGCTTCAATAGGCGAATGCTCGTTGTCTATAATAACATAGTCAAAGCCGCATCTGCCCAGACACTCCATAACGCTGACCGAATATGTATCGAAGAAAATACCCAGAGGCTTTTCGTTTTTTATTAGCTTTTCTTTAAGTCTGTTCATGTTCTTTTCACCTTTCGAATTTATCTTTTTAAAATTATAAACTCGGTTGACAAGCCGTGTCAATCCAAATATAATGACCTCATAAAACTTAAGGAGAATTATTATGACACTTTTTGAAATATACCGCGAAGCAAGCACCAAGGCTGTCGCTCTGCAATACGGCGAGCTTCAGTTCACCTATGCAAAATACCCCGGACTTGAGGACATCGAAAACCCCTATGAAATTCTGACCAACATGGCGCTGGCGCTTGAGCCTTTCATATTCGAGGAGGAGACACTTCCTCAGGCAACCGCCGAAGAACTGCTCAATGCCTTTTCCGATTTTCAGGAGGCATTCGACGTTGACCTTGAGGAAGAAATCGAGGGGCTTAAAGCCTACGTAAAATAATTCTTATATCAAAAAAATCGAGGGATTCACCCCTCGATTTTTTTCTTGTCTTCTTCCATCTTTTTCTTGAGCTCTTCGATGCTGTACTTGCTTTTCTTTTCCTCAACCTTATCGCCGCAGAAAACGCTCTCGTCGTTCTGCCAGCCGCGATCCATGAGCCAGTAGACGGGAAGCTTTACCTCGTCGCCCTCTTTGATAGCGGGCTCAAGACTGTGCTGGAATTTGAGCTTTGTTTCGTATTTCTTAAGGTCGGTAAGCGTGAAGCCGAGACCCATTTCCTCTGCAATGGGAATGAGCACGTCTTCAACAACGTATTCTCTTATTTCAAGGCTTCCGGGGTATGCATCCTCAGCTGCCTGAACCTTTGCTCTGAGCTCGGGGTCGGAGTCATACAGTTCAAAGAATTTTACAACATTTTCGTTCATTTTATTTCCTCTCAGTCTATAACGTCATAGCCCTGGTCTTCAACGCAGGTCTTGAGGATTTCAAAAGGGATATCCTCGCTGAGTTTTACGGTTGCCATATTGTTTGCATGGTCGGGGATTGCTTCCACTACCTGGGGGATTGCTTCAAGTGCCTTTTTAACTCTTGCTTCGCAATGCCCGCACATCATGCCTTCAATTTTTATTGTCTTTTCCATCTTATTTCTCCTTGATTACAGTCCTGCCGCCATGGATTTCCAGGCGGTTTTCACAATAAAGAATTATTGATTTGGGCAGTATCTTCCACTCTGCCTCTTCCATAATTCTGCGTTCAAGGCTGCTTTCCGTATCGCCCTGACGAATCTCCACTGCCTGCTGCATTATAACGGGTCCTATGCGGCCGTCAACATCGGCAAAATATGCCGTTGCTCCTGTCACCTTGCTTCCGCGCTCCAGCACCGCTCTAACGGGCTTTTGCTCGTTTTCGCATGCGGGAATAAGCGCAGGATATGTTCCGATTATTCTGTTTTTAAACTGGCTGGAAATAACGCCGAGAGGCATCTTATAGCCTGCCAGAACAACAAGGTCAATGTCCATATCCTTTAGCTTGGTGGAGATTGCCATGCTGTATGAAAGCTTTGTGGGGAAATCCTCAGGCTCAACGGCAAATGCGGGAACCTTTGCGTTTCTCGCGCGGCGCATTGCATAGGAGTTCTGCTCCGTGCATATTACGGCAACCAGCTCAAAATTCGGTATTTCGTTGAAATACATCGAATCGAGGATTGACTGCAGCTTTGCTCCGTCGCCGGAAACCAGTATAGCTGTTCTTACCATCTTATCTCCCCCTGTCAGTTTTCTGTGTTCAAAAGTGCTTTCGCTGTTTCGATATTCAGCTTCTCAGCTTCCAGCACCTTTTCCATTTTTTCCGCAAATGCATTTCCGCTTTCGGAATTGCAGATATCGTCTATGCGGCGCTTAAGCTCTTCTGCTCCGAGCATTGAGAGCTCAAGGCATTCTCCTCCGCCGATATACTCCGTAAACGACGAAACCTTGGGATCGTAGCTCACGCCGATAATCGGCGTTGCACCATTGGCGGCAAAGAGCAGGCAGTGCAGGCGCATTGCAACCGTCAGTCGCATTTTTGAG
>JAZLFI010000062.1:0-6339 GCA_045615725.1 Oscillospiraceae bacterium | reverse complement strand
ATTACGCTTGTAACTCTCCTTGAGGAAGTTCCGATTGACGCGGCAAGATTTTTCTTCAACACAAGAGAGGCAAACTCTCACTGCGACTTTGACCTTGACCTTGCGGTTGAGGAGAGCAGCAAGAACCCTGTTTATTATTGTCAGTACGCTCACGCGAGAATATGCAGCATCTTCAAAAAGCTCAGCGCGGAGGGCATTGAGCTCACAGACTGCGATGAGGAAACACTTAAGCTTCTCGCAACGGAGGAAGAAAAAGAGCTTATCCGTCATATCGCTTCTCTTACGGGCGAGGTTGAGCTTGCGGCGAAGCTGCTTGACCCCTCAAAGATGACAAAATATGTTGTTGAGCTTGCGACGCTGTTCCATAAATTCTATAACGCCTGCCGCGTTCAGTGCGATGATGAAAAGCTCATGCAGGCAAGAATTTATCTCTGCGCGTGCGTTAAGGATATTATCAAAAATGTCCTCGAAATGCTCAAAATCTCCGTTCCCGAATCAATGTAATTTTTATTCGGGGTAACAAAGCTGAATGTTGTAAAAAGATAAGATTTGTAGGGACGATTACCAATCGCACGCGAAAGCTTTATTGATTTTCAGACGGGCGAATAATATTCGCCCCTACAACCGATTAGTCGGAAAATTGTAAAATTAACGGGCGGCCGATTCGGTCGCCCTTACGCATTTTGCAGATAATTTTCAAATTTCACTGACATAAAAATCCGCCACCCGAAGATAATGTCTTCAGATGGCGGTAATTTATTTATTTTTAATAATATTCGGACGGTAATCAGTTAATCGGAATCCAGTAATAGTTGCCGTAGATATCAGTCGCTCTGAATGTTGCGCTTATATCCTTCGCGTCGAGCTTAAGGTTTGTGAGCTTAAGTCCGCTTGCGGGAACTGTGAATGATGTGCCGAGCTTGTAGGACTCTGAATAGTTGCCGTCAAGGTCATAGTAATCGCAGAGAAGCTCAATCTTGTCGCCCGCTTTGATTTCAATGTCGCCCTTTGCCTGAACGCCAACGTTTTCATCGTCCTCATAAAGCGGATACGCGCCTGTGATTGTTCCGTCAGGGTGAGCCTTATCGAACACAACCTGAAGATTTACGAATTCACCGTTGAGAAGAGCGGGGATTCTGCCGATTGTTGTCCAGCTTCCGTCGTCCTGCTTTGTGTCGGATACAAGATAATAAGCGCAGGCTTTGCCGTTGATTGTGAGCCATGTTCTGTCGAAATTAAGCAGAACGCTTGTGTCGTCATACCAGTCAAAGGTATTGTCAAGACCCATGTCAATGTAGCCGTCGCCGTCTTTTACGAATACATTAAGCTCAAGCTTCTGAATGAGTGCCCATTCTTCGTCAGTGAGCTCAAGAACAGCGTTGCCGTCCTTTTCTGATGCCGCAAGGCGAGCGGGGTTAATGAATTCTTCCGCAATATCCTCCGCTTTTTCAGCGATAAGTTCTGTGTCAACCCAGTCATATTCCGCAGGCATGCTCTTGCCTGAGAACGCGCCGAGAAGACTTGCGACTGTGCCTATGTCAAGGCCGTTGCCTGCTGAGCTGCCGAGAAGACCGCCTGCAAGTGAGCCGAGAAGCGAACCGCCTGAGGAGGACTGCTGCTGAGATGAACCGCCGCCGAGGAGACTGCCGAGAAGCGAGCCGCCTGAGGAAGACTGCTGCTGTGATGAACCGCCGCCGAAGAGATTGCCTGCAAGTGAGCCTAAAAGGCTGCCTGACTGATTGGAGGGAGCTGAGTTTCCGCTGCTTCCGCCGCCGAGGAACGCGCCCGCGAGAGAAGCAAGGGGGGAAACTGAGGGCTGAGCTGATGAACTGCCTGTGTAAGACGAAATCAGTGAGCCGAGAAGGTCGCCGCCCATAGATGAAAGGTCGGGAAGCTGAGAAGCCGCGCCGGCAATCTGTCCGCCGTATTCAAGGCTTGCAAAGGATTTGATGCACTTTGTGTATTCATCGTCAACGCCGATAGCTTTGAGTGAAGCAAGTGCGCTCTTAACATTCTTGGTTGATTCATAAGGGAAGAAAATGCTCAGACCGTTGCAGCGTGAAGCTGTTGACTTGTTGTATTTTACGCAGCCGTGGAGAGCCTTTTCAAGAGCGGTGGCTTCCTTTGTGCCGAGACGGTTTGCAAGGTCGGCAAGGTCAATCTGATTGAGCTTGTTCTGAGCCGAGAACTGACGAACGCCCGCACGCGCGTCTGAAACCTTTTTGTAGTCATCAGACGAAATCATCTTTGTTGTGGCTGTTGAGAAAGTGCGGAATGTATCGGGTATTGTGCCTTCCATTTCAGCAAGGTCTGTGAGTGAAAGGGTGATTGTTGTGCCCGACGCTGTTCCGCAGGCGGCGAGGTAATCGTCGATGATTGTTTTGCCGAGGTCAACAGTTGAGATGGAGGTGTTCTTTGAAAGCTGAGTCAGCCAGTTCTTGTAGTACCAGCCTGTGCCGGGCTCTGTTTCCTCTGAGCCGATGAGATAGTCGGCGTAGTTGTTGCAGACAAGAGCTGTTTCAAGTGTTGCCATAAGGCAGGCGTCAAAGCCGATGAAGTCAAATTCACAGCCTGCTGATTTAAGAGCGTCATCAAACTTGTTGAGGGGCATTGATGAAGCAAGGGGATTCTTTTCATCATAGCCGTATCCTGTGAGAGATCCTCCGCCGTGATCCCAGAGAATGAGGATGTTGCGGTCAGCGGGGAAATTCTTGTTGCAGAATTTAATGAAGGTTGTGAGATTCTTCGGGTCTGTCATTGCGGCAGTGCCCGCATCCTTTGAAAGAACCTTCATCTTGTTGTTTTCAATCTTGTAAATCTGGTTTTTGGAGGACGAAATGGTGTTGTTCTTCCACTTCTTGCATCCGCCTGTTTCAACAATAAGGTTAACATTGCTCGAAAGCGTTGCGCTGAGCATTTCATTAAGGTCCTTTGTTGCCATGCCGTATTTTGACTCAAGGTCAGTACCGCACATATAAACCATAATTGTTACAGTGTCCTTGCCGTTGCCGACGGGAGTGTATCTCTTCTTGCGGGCGAGCTTTGAAACTGTGTAGTCGGGCTTGGCGTATGATGAATAGCCGCTCGCTGAGGAGGAGTCGCTGCTGCCGCCGCCGAAGAGCGAAGAGAGTGATGAATTACCGCCGAAAAGATTGGAGAACAGCAGTCCGTCATCGCTTGTTGCCGCAACAGGCTCTGCCTCACTTGTTTCATTAAGAAGGCTGGTTGTGGCGCCGCCGCTGAAGCTCTTTAAAAGGAAGATTGCTGCAACTGCTATAATGCCGATAATCAGCAGCTTTTTAAGGCTGAATCCACCCGCGCGGGTAACATTGCCGCCGCTTGAGTCCTGAGTCGGAACTGAGTAAGAGGACTGAGGACGGGACGAGCCCTTCTTTCTTCCTCCGAAGCCGACGGGACCGTTAGAGCTGCCTACGCTGTCGGTTCTGCCGACACTTGCGGAACCGCTGCCTACGGTTTTTTTACGGCTGTGTGGTCTTTGATTCTGATCCATTGTTACACATCCTTATTTAAATTTTGTTTTTTATATGCTTTTGGTGAAGCGCGATTGCCGTCCCTGCCGCAGTTAAAGCTGAGAGACCGAGAACCGCCGCCTTCGCGGGAATCATATCATCCGCATCCCAAAAATACCTGAGTTGTGAAACAGGATTTCTGCCGCATAAATCATAGTAGCTGAGAAATTCCGTTTCGTAGTCTCCGCTCTCATAAAGAGTGAAGACTCTGACGCCCCTGTTTCTGTCGCCGTAACAGCGGAACGAAGCGCAGGAGGTCTGAATAAAGTCAATGCCGTCTATATTCGCGGTGAAGCAGTTGAGGTGGTCATGCCCGAAAACAACGGCTTTTACATCGCCGCACTCTTTCATTGCCTCGAACTGACCGACATCACGGCTCACAACGCTCGGATATTCGCCCATAACGCCTTTACAGCACGGGCGAAGCCTGTAATATTTACCGTCGCCGCTCCGTACAGAGCTTTCCTTCTTATTACATTCTACAACAAGTTGAAGTGTTTCTGCAAGAGGAATATGCTGAAACATTATCGACGGAACAGGTTTTTTTCCGTTTTTTTCTTTAAGTTCGGCACTTTTACGCCTGTACCACTCAACAGTCTCGGGTTTCACATAGCCGAAAACCTCGTCTTTCTCATGGTCGAGCCATGAGCTGTCGAGCATCCAGAGGTTAAATTTTATCTTACTGCCGTCCTCTGAGTAAATCGGAATATTGTATGTGTCGCAGTCAACTGTTTTGTCTTCATTGTCAAGCCCCGCGCACGTGCTGAATGTGCGGTAAATATCCGCCTGCTCGTCTTTGGTGATTTCGTTCAAATCGTCGTGATTGCCGTAAATCATTGCAAACGGAATCTTTCGCTTTTCGATAGGGTCAAGGAGCTTGTGAAGCGCGGTTTTCATGCCCTCATAAACATCTGCTTTAGTCCTGACGGTGAGCATATTCAGCGGATGCAGGTCATCAAGATGATTGCCCATGATGTTGTCGCCCGTGAGCACGATAAGGTCGGGGCGTACCCTGTCATAAGCCCTGTCGAGCATTCTCAGCATCGTTTTGCGGACATACTGAATATCCTGCGCGTCGCTGACCTGCAAAATTGTGAATTTGCCGTTTCTGAATCTGAAATCCATATTATTCGCTTACTGTCTGCGCTTCCGCCGCGGCTTCATCATGAGCCTTGTTTATCTGATTTGCCATCATTGTTCTGCGCTCGTTAAGCTCACGGTACATTCTGTCGCGCGTGTTCTTGTCAACCTTGTACCAGAACATCGGAATCATGCTTGAAAGCACAAGGAAAGCGGGGATAATTGTCGCCATGGCGAAAATCCACTTCTGTGCGCCGAGAGGCTGCTCTCTGCCCTCAGTGTATGCTGTCTGGTCGTAATTTATCCATTTTTTGTAAAGCGGCTGTAAAATGCCGTTGATTCTCGCGGGAATCTTGCACATGAGCGAGCTTGCCGCCGAAAGGGTTGCTTCGTTTCTGTAGCCGCACTTCCACTCAATGTAGTCATTGCACTCGTTGCCGATTTCAGTGCCCGAAATGCTCTTGACGCCCCAGAAGCAGGCATAGATGATTTCCCACAGAGCGGTAACGGGCATCATGGGAATTCTGCCCTGGAAGAAGTATTTGCCGTTCTTCGTTTTGAAGCACAGGCCGTAGAAGAAAAGAGGAATGTAGAAGCTCTTTGCGAATACCTGGCTTATCATGTAAAGAGATTTGGTTGAGAACCTTGCCGCGAGAGCGTTGTACTTCGAGAAGCCTAAAGGCTCAAAGAAGAACGAGGGGATACCCGCGATAGTCTCAAATGTGGTCATGTTAAGCACCTGACGGTAGTAGTCGTTGGTGGTGAGACCTGTGCCGAATGAGCCCAGAGCGTTTGAAAGCATATACATAAGAACAGGTTTGTTTGTGAAAACAATTCTGAGGCTCTCTGTAATCTTCTGCTTTTCAATGCGCTGGTGAACACGCTCTTTTGCGATGGTAGTGTACCACGATACGATAATACCCGAAAGAATTGTCGTAACAGGGCCGACAATCATAAGAGATTTTTTAATAAGAATATCCGTTGATTTTGTGGATTTAACAAGGCCGTTCTTTATGAAGTCGAGCATGAACTCAACAAGCAGGTCGGGAAGCCTTGAATAGATTATGCTGAAATAGCTTGAAATCGCGAGCAGTCGGCGTCTGTCCGACGGGTACGGGGTGATGGTCGAGATATAGCCGCCGATAGCAACATTTCTGAAGTTGCCGAGCATTTCAATCGCCATGTCGATAATCGAGAAAGCGACGAATTTGGAAATACTGTTGAAGTTGTCAACCTGTGCCTGCGAGAAAATTACGGGCAGGAGCCAGTAGATAGTGGCAACTATAGCGTAGGGAATACCGCCCGCGAAAATGTAGGGAATAAACTTGCCCCAGCGGGTACGGGTTTTTTCTATAACCGCGCTGACGATGAAGTCATCTACAATGTCCCATATACCGCCGATAACATTGTAGATTGACTGCAAAGGAAGACTGATTTTAAGAATACTGTCGTTGAAAAGGTCCTTATGACCGTCGATGTTGAAGCCGCGGCTTCCGTCAAAGAACATATAGCCGAGAGTTTCTTTTCTCTGAATAACCCGTCTGTCAACATCAACAAGCTCCTTGAGCCGGTCATTGACTTCTTTAAGCTCTTCTGCTTCGGATTTTACTTTTTCGATTACATCCATTTTACCGCACCTCCTCTTTTACTTTCTGTCCATGGCTTTTTTAAGAGCCTCTTCTTCTTCGTGAGCCGCTTTGGCTCTTACTTCGTCCTGCATTCTGGTGAG
>JAZLFI010000061.1:0-13133 GCA_045615725.1 Oscillospiraceae bacterium | reverse complement strand
GTCTTATCTATGCTCATTGCCTGACGCAGGGATTCCAGTGCCTTATCGTATTCGCCGTCATCGTAATATTCCTCGGCTTTTTCCATGCAGGCTTTGTACTCTGCATTGCTGTGGGCGTTCTTGGCAATTATCATCGCCACGAGTACGCCGATAAGCGTTGCGGCAACGATTGCGCATATGACAAGCACGCGAACTTTCTTCTTATGCGTTGCCTTCTCGGAAGGAGTATAAATCTCCTCCGGCTCGGGCTCGAGGATCTGCTCGTCCAGTCCGGGGGCAAATATTTCCTCCGCTTCGGGCTCGGGCTCTGCATCGCTTTCAATAACAGTCATATCCAGGTCGGGTGGGATGACGAAGCCTTCCTCTGCGGAGGAAGTACCGTTCATGGCCTTTTCCCGCAGGAGGCGCAGCTTTTCATCTATCTCGTCGGTGTTCATGACCACGGTGCTGTCATTGCTCAGGTCTGTTTTGTTTCCGAAAAAATCACTCATATTTATCTCCGGCAGGCTCAATTATTGTTGCCTCGTTATCTGTCATTCCATAGTTCTGGGGCATTGATGCCAGCTTTACAGGTTCTTCCGTTTCTTCCGTTTTGACTGCGTCGGGATTATCCTCAAGCTCGACAAGGACTTCCTCTATGGGCTTTTCATTGTTCGTAAAATCGCGTTTTTTCATGGCGAACACGATGAAAAACATTGCCGTAATCATGCAGAGAATTGCAATTTCGGGAAGTGCCTCCTCCAGTGTGAGAGGAACCATCGAATTGAAAAACAGGTCTTTATCTTCTATGGCAATTCGATATGCCAGAGGCAGACCGAATATGGGTAGGAGAACCCATTTTGAGCTGATTGTGCCGAATACTGTCATGGTATAGGTAATAGCCACAATAATGCAGATGGCAATTATCAGAATGCTGTGCAGAGGCTTGCCCGAGTTTGCTTCGACAACTATGAGATAAGCTGTTCCCAACAGCACGGGGATAAAGGTCATGAAAAAGCCTTTTTCGTTCATATGGTTAATGATAAGCATATAGAGGACACAGCTTACGACGGGCAGTATAAGCTGAAGATATATTGCATAACGGTCATCCGATTTCCAACAGCCCCAGTTCGTTATCACTGTAAAAACCGCGGCGAGACCGAGAAGTATCCACGACAGTCGCATGAAGAAATTGCGTTTGCTGACTCTGTATCTCAGCTTTGCCTCTTTTGCCGCCTGCTTAGCCGCTTCTTTTGCTTTTTTTGCGGCTAATTCCTTTGCTTCTTTTTCTTCTTTTGCGGCCTGCTTTGCCGCTCTTTTTTCTTCAAGTTTATTACTCATATCAAAAAGCCCAATTTCCGTTCTCAAATATCTTTACTTCTTCACCGGATGCGGTGACACCGATTATGCTCAGGTCTTCGCTTCCGATCATGAAGTCTTCGTGTATCATGGACATGTTTATGCCCATTGCTCTGCACTCTTCAAGGGTATATTTTTCATAGTCGCGGATGCAGTTGCAGAATCCGTCGCCCAAAGCGAGATGGCATGCCGCATTCTCGTCGAAGAGTGTGTTATAGAACATAATCTCGCTGTTTCTGATAGGGCTGTCATAAGGCACCAGTGCACATTCGCCCAGCATGGATGCGCCCTCGTCCATTTTCACCATGGTTTTGAGTGCATCCTCGTTCTTTTCCGCATGTACCTCGACCACTTTTCCGTTTTCAAAACGTATCCAAAAGTTTTCTATCATAACTCCGCGGTAGGACAGCGGTCTTGTCGAATAGACGATACCCTCGGCTTCGCCCTTCATGGGGCTGATGAAAACCTCCTCGCTGGGGATGTTCGGATTGAACACCACTCCCCTGCCCAGCGTTTTCTCCGCACCTGCCATGAACATCGCCTGGGGAATGAGTCCCACGCTGAAGTCCGTGCCGTTTGAGGATTTATACTTAAGCTTTCTCAGCCCAAGTCCGTTCAGGTACTCACAGCGATGCTTGAGGTCAGCATTATGCTCTTTCCATGCCTGTATGCCGTCAACATCGGCACGGGAGGTATAGAGAATTGCCTCCCAGAGCTTTTCCATCGCTTCGTCTTCGCAAAGCTCGGGGAACACTTTCTTTGCCCATGCCTTACCCGGCACTGCGGCGATACACCACTGGTACTTATTCTCCATACTGTCGCGTATGGGTTTTATTACTCCCCAGCGCATCTGTACCGCCTTGCCCCATTTTTCCTGATCCATACCGTCAAGACCGTTGGGGTCGGCAGATTCGAGATATATCATGGCGGGGAGGGTTTCCGCTCTGAAGAGGAGCTTCTCCTTTTCCCAGTTCTGTATTTTACCGAGTAGCTCGGTTTCTTTATATTTCACATGCAGAAGCTGAAGAGGCTGATGACTCCATTCGACTCTTACGTCGGCGGCACCTGCCAGATAACACTGCTCAACTACAACGGCGACGAAATCGGGCTGGTCAAGCTCCGCCTGGATAATAACATCCTGCCCGGGCTGAATGTTTGCGCCGACTTTTACTATAAGCTCTGCATAGCTTTTAATTTTCTCAATATCCATAACATACCGCCTTTCGGGTACATATAACTATTCCATAATATATTTATAATATTTTAACACAAACAAGTTGTTTCTAAAAGGTTAATTTTTAATTATTTATATTGAGTTGGGAAAATAAATGTAATATACTGATATCAATAAATAATATTTAAGGGTGAAAACATGACCGAACGTAAATCTCTGGCAGTTATATCTGTCATAACCGTAATTGCATGTCTGTTTGTGCTGTTTGCGGGAATTTCGGGCTACTCAAACTGCAAAGGCAGTATACAGGATGAAAAGGAAGACCTTGAGGAGCTCACCGAACGTCTCGACAAGCTTGATGAGGCAGTGACCCTGCTTGACAAGGACGCGGATAAATACGCTTCACTCAAAGCGGATTATGATGCCGCCTCCGCAGACTATGACGCGCAGCTTGCAAAACACGATGAAACCGTCAAGGCTTACGAAGAGGGCGTCGTAAACTACAATCAGGATGTCATGTCTTACAGCATCGGCAAGAATGCACTCGGCGGTGCAGATATGCTCGGCGAAGGCAAGGCACAGCTCAGCAGCGGCTGGGATGCCTACAACGAAGGCCTTGCCGCATATGAAGAAGGCAAAGCCCAGTTTGACGAGGGCAAGGCGCAGTATGACCAGCTCATGTCCGCAATAAACGACATGGAAAGCAAGGGCATGCCCCACTTCCTTGTTCTTCAGATAATGAGTTCGCAGGCAGGCACCCAGATTACCGACGAAACTCTCGCGGAAATGAAAGCAGGCATTGAAGAAGGTCAGGCTCAGCTCGATGCCGCAAAAACACAGCTTGACGAGGCAAACGCTCAGCTCACCGAGGGTCAGGCTCAGCTCGACAGTGCCGAACAGCAGCTCGCTCAGGGTGAGGCGGAAATAAATTCCATCGGCAGCAAGCTTCCCTCAAGCCGCGAAGATCTTGACAGCACTTCCGCCAAAATAGCCGAGGGCGAGAAAACTCTCGAAGACTTAAAAGCCGACCTCGATGCTCAGAAAGAGGAGCTCAAGGTTTATACCGACAGCGAGGAAACAATCTCGCGAAGCATTGCAAAGCTCGTTGATATGGGGATCGTCAAGGATGGCAGCAGCGCCGAAGAGGTCCTTGCCGCCGCACGCGATAAAGAAAGCGATATGCGTCATTCCTACAACATGAAGGCAGGCTCATATAAAGCAAGCTTCATTCTCCTGCTTCTCGACATTGCCGCCGCAATAGCCGCAATCGTCTGCATATCAAAGCTCAATGACGGCAGAGCTATTAAGCTTGCCGCCGCAAGCACCATCGCATCCGTTATCCTGTGCGTACTGAGCACAATACGTTCTCTCGGTGCGCTCGCGGTTGCCCTGCTTCTGCTTCTTGCCTGCACAATCCTTATGATTCTTGCAATAAGAAAAGAAGCGCAACAGAAATAAGATAAAAAAGAAAAGCCATCTGAAGGGATGGCTTTTCTTTTTTACTCCCAGAGCATTTCGGGATATATTCCGTTTTCTTTCATTTTCGCTATGGCGCTCTTGACAGAGTCCAAATCCTCGCGGTAGGTCATGCCGTACCATGTTTCGTTGCAGTTAAGCACCTCAACCGTGCACAGTCCCTCCTCCAGCTGTTCATTTGCGATGAAGGGCAGGAAATATTCGCACTTGAGCGGATTTAAGGGCAGGTTCTTGTCAAGGAATTTTGCAAAGCGCGCATTCAGTTCGTCCAGCATCTGAGTTGAAAATCCCCAGAAGTTCATGGAAACGATTGCATCTCCCGAAATGTCGGTAAAGCTTTCTCCATCCTCGGTGTAGGCGGCGTCACTGCCGCGCTTTTCGATGTGGGTTCTCTCGGTTATTCCCGTGAGATATCCGTCCTTTACATCGCAGATGCCGCGGGAAACGTGGCCGTTTTCAGTTACGGTATTGCGCAGGCGGTAGCCCACCATGGCATACTCGGATTTCGGCCTTTCCGCCTTGAGAAAATCGTATATCGCCTTGTATGCGCCAGGGCCGTAGAAGTCGTCGGCGTTTATTACAGCAAAGGGTCCGTCAACGGCATCCTTACAGCAGGCAACCGCATGACCTGTGCCCCAGGGCTTTTCTCTGCCCTCGGGAACCGTGTAGCCCTCGGGAAGGCAGTCAAGCTGCTGAAAGACATACTTAACGTCAAAATACTTTTCCATGCGCTTTCCGACGGCATTTTTGAAGCTTTCTTCAATCTCGTGCTTTATGATGAATACAATCTTCTTAAAGCCCGCTCTTTTCGCGTCGAAAAGAGAAAAATCTATTATCGCGTGGCCGTTATCGTCGACGGCGGTAATCTGCTTGAGTCCGCCGAAGCGGCTGCCCATGCCTGCCGCCATTATTACTAATGTGGGTTCCTGCATAACGTTTCCTCAGCCTGCGGTCAGGTCAAGCTCGTTAATGCCCATTGCGACGGTGATTCCCTTGATTGCTTCATAGGTCTTCTCCTGTGCAACGGGGATGCATGCCTGCATAAGCTCGTCAGTGAATTCAGTTGCATCATCGGGGAGCTTGATAATGGTTTCGGTGGTGATGTCAAAGACGAAATATGCTTCGTCCTTATCGTGAATCTTTATGTTAAGGTATATGTACGCATAGCCGCAGAATTCTTCTGGGCTTTTTGCGGAAACGCGGCTCTCTGCCTTGAGCTCGAGGTCTGCGCCCACGCCTGTGTCAAGCTTGCTTACGAGATTAACTGTCTTGAAATCTACTACTTCCATTTTCATTTACCTCTTTTATAATTATTTTCTCTTTTTTCCGATAAAGAATGCCGCCACAAGCCCCGGACCGCAGTTTGAGCCGATGGTGGTTCCGATGTAAGTATAAATTACATCCTTAAAGCCAAACTTTTCCTTTATCCCCTCTCCGAAGCACTTAGCTTCCTCGGGGATATCCGAATGGCAGATTACGAGGGTCTGCTCCTCCGGATTTTCGCAAAGCTCGCCGATTATATCGTGGATGCGGCTGACCGTATTCTTCTTGCCGCGCTCCTTAGACTGTACTATAAGATGCCCCTCCAGGTCAAGCTTCAAAATGGGCCAGATATTCAGAGTGTGGGCAATCACCATGCCTGTTTTGCTGACTCTGCCGCTTCGGTAGAGATAAGTCAGGTCACCCGTTGTATAGCATGTGTTTATGCGTTCCTTAAGCTCGTTCAGCTTTTTTTCGCACTCGTCTATGCTCTTCCCCTCGTCACGCATATCCGCCGCTTTTTCAGCAAGCATACCGTAGCCGACTGAGGCAAGGGTTGAGTCAATGACTCTGATATCGGAGTCGGGATACTCCTCCTTGAGCATTTTCGCCGCCATAACGCCGTTAGCATATGTGCCGGAAATACTGCCGCCAAGCGAGATGTGGATAATGGGCAGGCAGTGCTTTAACAGCGGTGTCCAGAACTCAGTGTACTGGTGGGGTGTAATCTGACTGGTCTGCGGAACATCCCCGTTTCGCATGCCGTCATAAAACTCTTTAAGGTCTTTTGTTTCCATTGTGTCGCGCATATTTTCGCCGTTTAAGCTGTAATTCATCGCAACGGGATGAATCCCCCGCTCGCGGCAGCGCTCTATGGAAAGGTCACAGCCCGAATCCGTTGTAACTATAAAGTTTTTCACGGGCAAAGCCTCCTTTCCAGCATTTGACACTATTTTAACCAAATATGTTTGTATTATAACACCATCATACGCCAAATACCACACATAAATAAAAAAAGCACCGCCCAGGCGGTGCTTTTTTGGTGTTAATTAATCTTCGAGCATTATATCGAGGATTTCGCTGTCTGTCTGACGCATTCCTTCACGGGCAAGCTTGCCGACGCTTTCGATGGTTTCCTCAACATCGTCCTTGAGAATGCCATCGCCGCCGTTAAGTCCCTTGCCGTTCTTGTACAGGTCATAACCCAGAATTCCCGCCTCAACCGCAGATGCAATTTTGGTTGCGCAGGAGGGCTTTGCGCCGTCACATACAGTGCCGGAAATCATACCAAGGGTGTTGGTAATGGTGCTGGAAACTGCCTCATAGCTTCCGTCAAGAAGCCATGCGACACCTGCCGCCGCACCGCAGCCGGCGGAAATTGCGCCGCAGAATGCGGAGAGTCTGCCGATAGGTGTTTTCTGGTGGATGGTGATAAGGTTTGAAACGACAAGCGCGCGCAGAAGCTTTTCATGACTTGCGCCGATATCCTTGGCATAGACTATTACGGGGAGGGAAGCGGTCATGCCCTGGTTGCCGCTGCCGGAAACAATAACAACGGGGAGCTCACAGCCGCTCATTCGTGCATCCGAGCCTGCCGCCGCCTGCGCTCTTGCGCGGACGCGGACATCGTCGCCGCGGGTCATAAGCAGAGTCTTTCCGATTGACGCGCCGTATTCGCCGCTCAGACCCTCTTCGGAAATTGCATAGTTATATTCAATCTGCTTGTCCAGCATTTCCTGAACCTCGGAGAGGTCTACCATTTCGGCAAACTCGATAATCTCTTTTACATTCAGAACACTGCGGTCGGTTTCGCCGCCGTCTGCACCGGCTGTATCCAGCTTGAGCAGGGTTTCGCCGTTCTTCTCAATGAGAACGATATTGGTATGGAAATCGGTAATGCGCAGGTGTACTATGTCACTGCCCTTGTAAAGGTGCAGGTCGATGTCCAGCAGCTTATCGCTCTCTGACTTCATAACCGTCATCTGGCAGTTATCCATGAACTCGGAAACGAGGTGAACTTCCTCTTCCTTAACATCTGCAAGCACCTCGAGCATTTTGTCTTCATTGCCGACTGCTACGCCTGCGGCTATTGCTGCGGTAATGCCCTTGAGTCCTCCTGTGTTTGGAACGACAACGCTCTTAACGTTCTTTATAATGTTACCGCTTATGACAATATCAATTTTCTCGGGAAGTGCACCGAGGACTGCGCGGGCCTTTGCAGCAGCATAGGCCATTGCAATAGGTTCTGTGCATCCCATTGCGGGTATAAGCTCTTCGCGAAGGATCTGCAGATACTGGTTGTATTTTGTATCACTTTTAAGCATTATATATTCCTCCTGCCTGTTTTTTGGCTCTTTGTGCATATTATAGCAAAGTCTTCGGCAATTTTAAAGTACTTTGTGTTCATTATTTTTAGTTTGTCTTGAAATCTTCGTCATATTTTGCTATAATTCAATAAAAGCAGTTTTGACTGAATATTTCATTTTGGGGATGTTAATTTGATCGGCTTTTACAACTACACCGTATGGCTGACTTATATCGGAATGCTGTCGTCAGTCAGCGGTATTTTCTTTGCATGTTCCGGTAAGACAACTGCCGCGGTAATATGCCTCATGTTCTCCGGCCTGTGCGATATGTTTGACGGCATCGTCGCCCGCACAAAGAAAGACCGTACCGAGGAGGAAAAGCGCTACGGTATTCAGCTGGACTCACTTTCCGACGTTGTTTGCTTCGGCGTTCTCCCTGCCGTTATCGGTGTCAGTATCGGCGCCACAAAGGCATGGCAGCTTGTTATCCTCGCACTGTTTGCACTTTGCGGACTTATCCGTCTTGCATACTTCAACGTCACCGAGGAAACCCGCCAGCAGCAGACAAGTGAAAAGCGCAAAAGCTATGAGGGTGTTCCCATAACCTCCTCTGCGCTGACTGTGCCTCTGCTTTTCTGCTTCAAGAAGCTCATCGGCGCAGGCTTCCCTGTTGCATACGCCCTTCTTCTTCTCGTTAACGGCGCGGCATTCATTACTCCCGTAAAAATCAAAAAACCCGGCAAGCGCGGTCTTACCATCATGCTGGCGCTCGGAATTCTGTTTACGGTACTTATTCTTATATTTAAATAAAACCGAAAGCACAGCTTGTTACACAAGCTGTGCTTTTTTATTGCAAATCAAGACTTGTTTGGCTATACTAATGACATAAATATTTGCTTTAAAAGGCAGGTAAAATCTATGAATATTTTCGACATTCTCGGTCCTGTAATGGTCGGGCCGTCAAGCTCGCACACGGCAGGAGCTGTACGCATCGGGCTTATTGCCCGTCAGTTGCTTGGCGAAACTCCCGCGAAAGCCGAGATATACCTACACGGCTCATTTGCCGACACAGGCCACGGCCACGGCACAGACCGCGCACTTGTTGCCGGGCTTTTAGGCATGGAGCCCGATGACAGCCGCGTTCCCGAAAGCTACGCTGCTGCCGCGGAGTGCGGAATGGAATTTTTCATAAAAGAAAAGGAAATACGCGGAGCTCACCCAAACACAGCTGAACTTATTGTATTCGGAAAAGACGGGCGCAAGGTCGATGTTCAGGCATCATCAATCGGTGGCGGCAGAATTCGCGTAAACAAGCTCGACGGCATAGATGTCAGTTTCAGTGCGGAAAACAACACTCTTATCATTTACAACGAGGACCGTCCCGGTCTTGTTGCCGATGTATCATCTCTGCTGGCCTCCGTTTCCGTCAACATAGCAACTCTACAGCTTTTCCGCGACCACCGCGGCGGCACCGCCGTCATGGTCTATGAGATTGATCATCCCCTGTCACCTTCCATGATTCAGGTGCTGGAACAGTTCGACGGCGTTATCAAGGCCACCTATATTAACGTTAAGCTTTAAGGAGGTAAGCCTGAATGTCATTCCATTCAATAGACGAGATTATAATGCTCTGTGAAAAGAATAGTGCGCCTTTCTGGCAGGTTGTTCTGGAGGCAGATGCCGAAGAACAGGGTATCGCCCCCGAAGCTTCTCTTAAAAAAATGACTACCGTCTGGGAGGTCATGCGTTCATCCATCGAATCTTATGACCCCGAGATGCTTTCCGCCAGCGGATTTGTCGGTCGCGAGGGCGGCATCATGGATGCATATGCGAAAACGGGCGACACTCTCTGCGGCCCCTTTGTATCCAAGGTGATAACCAGAGCACTCATGATGGGCTGTTCAAATGCCTGCATGAGGAGAATAGTCGCCGCGCCTACGGCAGGTGCCTGCGGTGTTCTTCCCGCTCTGCTCTACACCTACTGGGAAGAAAAGCAGTGCACCGAGGAAGAGATTGTCCGCGCACTCTATGTTGCGGCGGGTGTCGGTCAGGTTATTGCCGAGCGTGCCTGCATAGCGGGTGCAGAGGGCGGATGTCAGGCAGAGATAGGCTCTGCCTCCGGTATGGCCGCGGCGGCATTGGTTTCCCTTCGCGGCGGCACTCCCAAACAGATGGCGGATGCCTGCGCCATGGCACTTAAGAATCTGCTCGGGCTTGTCTGCGACCCCGTCGGCGGTCTTGTTGAGATTCCCTGCGTAAAGCGAAATGTTGTAGGCGCGGTGAATGCACTTTCCGCTGCAGACATGGCTCTTGCGGGAATAAAAAGTGCAATTCCCGCTGACCAGGTTATCGATACCATGCGTCAGGTCGGCGATGCCATGAGTCCGCAGTTAAAAGAAACCTCCAGGGGCGGACTTGCCGTTTCCCCCAGAGGTAAAGAGCTTTCTGATATGCTTAAGCAGTCTTAACTTTTTTGATATCACAGGCGATTATCACCGCGCTGACTATTGCCATGAGCGTGAAAATGAGTATGGCGCAGTCGCGAAAAAATGCTTCGGGCAGGTAGCGGATTATGGGGTCAACATTGGGATAGAACACCCAGTTTGTCTTTCCCGGGAAAAACAGCTTGTGGAAAACCATAAAAACTGCATTGAAGTCAATCGCAACGAAAATGCCTATCACAACCGAAACAACTATGAGTCCCACAGCACCCCAGAATGCGGGTGAACGGTTAAAAAACCTGTGGGGCTTATATTTTATTGCTTTCAGTCCGATTATTATCAGAATGCATACCGCGAAAACCGCAAGGTCGGCAATAAACATACCGCGCACATCGGCAAAGTGGGATGCACCTGCTTCGGAAAACGGTAGTTTTCCCGCAGAAAACTTGTCCGAAAAGCCGAGGCAGAAATCCATAACCTCGTCGAAGGCTTCCTTTATCTCGGTTTCGCTCAGCCCGTACTGCGTAAGCTGCAGCGGCTTAATATGGGCATAGTAAAACGGGCGCAGTAAAATCGGCACGGCAATTGAGCCTGTGAGTATGGCAAGGGCCGTGAGCAGGCTAAGAAGAAGGGATACTGTTTTTTTCACGGCTCACACCTTCTTCCCGAAAGTACAATCAAGACCTGCGCAGGCAGGTAGAACAGCCACATGCTGAAAGTCGCAAAAGAGTAAATTTGCGTTCCTGCAAGCTGAGGCAGATTGAAAACTCCAACGCAGATATCACAGCACAGAAACAGCACAAGGCCTATACCAAGCAGTCGGTCTTCTGCACCGAAGCTCTGGATTACGTTGCAGACAAAGCCGGTGAAGTAAAATGCGACAAGGACATTCAGCCCCGACAGCATATTCATTTTCCACAGCAAAATCAGCGCGACGGCAAGCAACACTATTCTGACGGGCAGCAGGGTTTTTCCGTTCTCGCGGTAAAGCATATAGAAGTATATTGCCTGCACCACACAGAAAAGGGCAACGCCGAGCGCATAGTTTGAATTCTGAACAAGCAGAAAGCTGTCTGCAGCAAGAGTAAACACCATCGCCGCGGTGATAAGCTTTTCACCGCCCAAAGCCGTGAAAAGCGCAGAGAATACAAGGCAGAGGCATATGGATATAAACTTAAGCTTTATGCTGTCTGCGGAAGCAAATCCCAAATCAACCGCAAGATACGAAACATATATGAGCGCTTCGAGGGCGATGAATATTATCGCAAGCTTTTTTGTCTTATTCATAACGTCCTCCTTTTTTGTTCATTCCGTTGTAATTATAACAGAATCGTGGTAAAATAAAAGTTAAATTTGGCAAAGGAGCCCCTGTTTTGAAATTATATCTGCACGGACATGATTATAAATATGCCGTAGAGCAAATTATGCTCACTCTCTTCCCCGCCGAGCGACCCGAATATCCCGAGGGCAAGCCCGAGGGCGACAGAGCCGAGCTCAGCATCAGTATGGGTGAAAAATTCGGCACGGCTTTCTGCAAGCTGGTCAGAGGCGAAGAAACATTCCGCGCAAGAGCAAGCTTCAAAACAGAGGATATCAAAGACGACCTGAGCCGCGACAGACTTTGCCAGCGGGCACTCAAAAACGCATTTTACCGCGCGGCACTGAAATCGGGTCACAGCAAACCCGCATGGGGTGCGCTAACCGGTGTAAGACCGGGCAAGATTTTCTGCTCCCTCATGGGAAACTGCTCTGCCGATGAAGCGGAAAAGCGCTTTATCTCCGACTATGACGTTACTCCCGAGCGGGCAAGACTTTGCAGGGAAACATCCCTTGAAACTCTCAAGGTTATTGACTCACTCGGCGAAAACGATGTCTGCCTTTATGTGGGCATACCTTTCTGCCCCACAAGATGCTCATATTGCAGTTTCGTCAGCCAGTCGGTTGAAAAGAGCATGAAGCTTATCCCGCCTTTTGTTGACGCGCTCATGGAAGAGATTGAGGCAACCGCGGCAGCGATTAATAAGCTCGGCAGGAATATCATATCAATATACATGGGCGGAGGCACACCCACGACTCTCTCCGCCAAACAGCTCGACAGGCTGTGCTCAAAGCTGGAAGAATGCTTTGATTTGAGCAAGGTCCGCGAATACACCGTTGAAGCGGGACGTCCCGACACCATAAGCGAGGATAAGCTTGAGGTCTTAAAAGCCCACGGCATTACCCGCGTCAGTGTAAATCCCCAGACCATGTCTGACTCTGTGCTTGAGGCCATAGGCCGCAGGCACACGGCGCAGGATATTGTCGACGCGCTCGACAAAGTGCGCAAGGTTGGCGGCTTTGAGGTAAACATGGATCTCATCGCAGGGCTTACCTCCGATACGGTTGCAGGCTTTGAAGATACGCTGGACAAAGTTCTTGCACTCGGACCCGAAAACATCACCGTACACACGCTTGCCCTCAAGAAAGGCTCACGCATAACCCTCGAGGGCAGTGCCCTTCCCTCCGATGCCGAAGTGGGAAAAATGCTGGATATAGCAAACGAAAAGCTCCGCGCAAACGGCTATTTCCCCTACTATCTCTATCGACAGAAATTCATGTCGGGCGGCTTTGAAAATGTGGGCTGGGCAAAGGCAGGTACAGTAAATATTTATAACATCTGCATCATGGAAGAGCTTTGCTCCATTATAGCCCTCGGCGGCGGCGGCTCGACAAAGCTTGTTTCATCTGGCGAAGGAAAAAACATCCGCATATTTGACCCCAAGTATCCCAACGAATACATAAACGGCATTGAGAAGATTTGCCGCGACAAACAAAGCATAATTGATTTTTTCAGCAAGGAGACTGACAAAAATGGCATATAAACTTGAAGAGATTAACTACCGCACAGTTGCAGACCCCAAGGGCTTCGTTGAAGAATGCGACGACACTTACCGCAAGAGAGTCGATAAAGCGGCGGATATGATAATCAAAAACCGCGAGAAGAGCCCCATCGTTCTGCTTTCGGGTCCCTCAGGCTCGGGCAAAACCACGACCTCCATGAAGATAAGCGAGGCACTTGAAAAGCGCGGCATCCACGCTCACTATGTCGGCATGGACGATTATTTCAACACTGTTGACCCCGAAACCGCTCCCCGCACT
>JAZLFI010000060.1:0-1147 GCA_045615725.1 Oscillospiraceae bacterium | reverse complement strand
CGTTTTCCAATACGATATCTCCCCGACGCTCCATAAGCGCAAGAGAAGCATCAAGCTCCTCTCCCGGATAGTACGGTTCCGCGTTCTTCCGCCACGCGGCTTCCTTCATGAACATCTCCTGGAACCCGACAGCGGTATATCCGCTGCCGCCGAGACTCTGCGCGGTTTGATTCCGGATTTCTGCAATGGTTTCCTCCGTGATGAACTCCTCGGCTCCCCGGAAACGGAAGTAGTCCGTCGTTACCTCCTTGAACGCGCCGTGGCTGTAACCGCCCAACTGCCGGAACTGGTTTTCCTGATAAGATCTTCCGTTTTCAGCACCTTGCCCATAGAAACGACCTGCTCATTGATAACGAGAGCTGGCATTAACATCACACCGTATTCCATGACCTTTTGCAGGTCGGTGATGTATTCGACCTCAATATTGAGCCCGGCAGCCTTTGCCGCTTCCTGTGCGTTCTCATAAAGAGCATGGCAGTTTTTGCAGCCGGAACCAAGAACCTTGATGCAACAGATGCCGTCAACCTTTTCGCCACAGCAAGGGGTTGGTGCAGTAGTTTCTTTGGCTTCGGCAGTATCACAACCGCAACCGCAGGAGTAACCGCACTTGGCTTCTTTCTTTTCTTCCTTTTTCTTTCCGAACAGTGACATAGTAGTATTCTCCTTATAAAATAAAAAATTGAATCGCATTGAACAGATAGCCCACAAGGATAATTCCGACCGTGCAGACGGCAATGAATATGCCGAGAAGTTTCGGCTTTACAGCTTTGCGGAGCATAATCATCGAAGGCAGAGACAAGGTCGTTACACCCATCATAAACGACAGTACAACACCGAGCCGTGCGCCCTTTGCCAGCAATGCTTCCGCTATCGGGATCGTTCCGAAAATGTCTGCATACATCGGGATACCGGCAACCGTGGCGATCAACACGCCGAACGGATTTCCCGTACCGAGAACTTTTACTACCAGCTCTTCGGGAATCCAGTTATGAATGACGGCACCGATGCCGACACCGATCAACACGTAGGGAAAAACTTTCTTCGCGGTGCCGCAGACCTGCTCCCATGCATATTTGCATCTGTCCTTGAAATGCAGTTCTTCCTGCGCAACATCAATAGATTTTCCGTTGCGAATGAATTCCTCGAC
>JAZLFI010000059.1:0-8110 GCA_045615725.1 Oscillospiraceae bacterium | reverse complement strand
TAGATGCCTGTCAGGTGGCGGATTATTGTGCTCTTTCCTGCACCGTTGGGGCCGACCATTCCGTATACCGCGCCTTTGGGCACGGTGAGAGTCAGTCCGTCAAGTGCGCGAAATCCATCAAATTCTTTTACGACATCTCTGACTTCAATCATTTGTTTTCTCCTTTCAGGCGTTCGATGAGGTTTTCCTTTGCAATGCCGACGTAACCGAGCTCGGTTACGACCTCATCAAATTTTTTGAGCAGCTCATTCTGTCTTGCGCTGTTTGCGTCCTCAAGAACGCTTACAAAGCTGCCCTTACCCGGAACAGAACAGATGTAGCCCTCAGCCTCAAGCTCACGGTACGCGCGCTGTATCGTGCTCGGGTTGATTGCAAGCTCAGCCGCCATATCACGCACTGAGGGCAGCTTGCTGTCCGCAGGCAATGCACCCGATGCGATAAGGCGGCGAATCCCATCCTTTATCTGTTCATATATCGGTCTGGGATCTCGGAAGTTTATGCTTATCATTATTAACCCTCCAAGTGTGTACTAACTGTATTAACTGTGTGGCTTGTGCTCACACAGTTAATATACACAGCCACACAGTATATGTCAAGCCTTTTTTGTAAAAAAAATATCCCACACTTTTCAGTATGGGATAGAAACACTATTTTTTATGACCGCAGACAACGCAGTATTTTCCGTCTTCGTAAACGTGATTGCCGGATTCAATGTGCTTTTTCATGTTGACAAAGCGATTAATCTCCGCCTTTGTAAGCTTTCCCTTATACGTGCGGTTTCTGTATGCATTAAGAACAGTAATCGCAACAAAAAGGAAGATTACCGCAAACACTGCGAAGATTATAAACGCCGTCCACAGCATGCCCATCGTCACCTGAGGATAGGCGGGTGCGCCGAGGAAGGGTCTGAAGCGCACCGCGCAGACTATTGCAACCGCTGTAAGCGCAAGATAAAGGAAAAAGTTCGGGAAAAGTCTGGGCGGAAGAAGTCCGCAATGGGGGCAAATCTTCATGTTGTCCGGTATTTTGTTTTTGCAGTTTTCGCACTTTCTCATGGAAATTCTCCAATCTCGGGTAGTGCAGTAATTATAGCATGAAAACAGAAAAATACAAGTTTTGTGATATTCATTGAAATACTGACCCAATATATGTTATTATAGTGAAAATGGGGTGATAATATGTACGAGCTTATACAGGTTGCAAATAATTCTTATTATGTAAACTGCCCTGCTAAAATCGGTATCTACCGCAATGAGGATAACAGCGTATATCTTATCGACAGCGGCAACGATAAAGAAGCAGGCAGAAAGGTTCGCCAGATACTCGACAAAAATGGCTGGACGCTTAAGGCAATTCTCAATACCCACTCAAACGCCGACCACATTGGCGGCAACAAGTATCTGCAGGCACAAACGGGATGCAAAATCTTTGCCCCCGGTATTGAAGCCGCATTTACCAGATATCCCATTCTTGAGCCGAGCTTTCTTTACGGCGGATATCCCTGCAAGGATTTACGCCACAAATTTCTGCTTGCTCAGGAGAGCGACTGCGAGGATATTTCCTCCCCCGATTTTCCGAAGGAGATTGAGGTCATTCCCCTGCCCGGCCATTTCTTCCACATGGCAGGCTACAGAATGCCCGATGGCGTGACCTATATGGCAGACTGCATTTCCTGCGCGGAAACTCTTGAGAAGTATCAGATTGGCTATATCTATGATATTGAAAAATATCTTGAAACTCTCGACATGATTGAAACTTTAGAAGCACCCGTTTTCATCCCCGCACATGCTGAGCCCGTAAACAGTATGGCTGAGCTTGCGGAGATTAACCGCAAAAAGGTGCTTGAGATTATTGATAAAATTCTTGACATCTGCGCAGAGCCCATATGTCTTGACAGCATATTAAAGCGCGTTTTCGACGACTATAATCTCGTCATGAACTTCCAGCAGCACGCGCTCATCGGAAGCACAGTCCGCGGATATCTCAGCTATCTCAAGGACAAGGGCAGAATTGATGTTAAGATTGAAGACAATGTTCTTTTGTGGGTAAGGAGTGATTTAGCTTGAGAATACTCGTTGTTGAAGATGAAAAAATCTTAAACCGACTCATAACCGAGGGCATTGAAGACGAGGGTTACAATGTTGACAGTTGCTTTAACGGCAAGGATGCCCTTGACTATATCTCCTCCGCCGAATACGATGCCATCGTCATGGATATTCTCATGCCCAAGATGAGCGGTCTTGAGGTCGTACGAAAGATGAGAAGCGAAGGAAACACCACCCCCGTCATTTTCCTTACCTCTCTTTCCGAAGTTCACGACCGAGTTGAAGGTCTTAACAGCGGCGGCGACTACTACCTCGTAAAGCCTTTTTCAATGGACGAGCTTGTTGCCGTTGTCCGTGCGCTTGCACGAAAAAGTTCGGGACAGCATTCAAACGAGCTGACCGTCGGCGACCTCACATTGGATATGTCCACACAGACCGTTACCCGCGGCGGCAGACTGCTCAGCCTCAGCCCCAAAGAGTATGCCCTGCTTGAGTACATGATGCGCAACCGCGGTATCGTTCTCTCCCGCGAGATGATCGAGAATAACCTTTGGAATTTTGATTACGAAGGCGGCACCAATGTTGTCGACGTTTACATCAGCTTCCTTAGAAAGAAAATCGACACCGGTTTTGATAAAAAGCTCATCCACACCGTCTGGGGTACGGGCTGGATTTTTAAGGACGGTGATTGACACTTGTCCTCAAGAAAGAAACTAACACTATGGATAAGCGGCACCATGATTCTGATGCTCGCCATATCTATTGCGGTTTTCATATTCGTCGACCTTCATATTCTTCCCAAATCCGCGAAGGACATCGTTGTCCAGTTCGTATGGGATAACAGCGAGAAAATCGTCTTTGATAACAACCGCCTTGATTTAAGCGAAATCGACACCTACGATTCGGGCACATATTTTGCTGTTTACGACGAGGACTTCACCAGACTCGAGGGCGGACTTCCCGGTGAATTCAATTCCGAGGAGGTTGAATTCCGCACAGGCGAACTCAGATGCATCGGGCAGGGCAATTCGGAATACTACGTCTATGACCTGCAGTGGGACGTGGGTGATTATCCTCTCATGCTCAGAGGCGTAATCGATGCAAACGTCGCCCACAATTCAATGATAAACGTTATCATTTTCGCTCTGATATGGCTTGTTATCGTTGTCTGCCTCGGCACTATTGGCGCAAACTATATATCCAAAAACACATTTAAGCCCATAGCGGAAATCAGTGAGCAGGCCTCGGCAATTTCGAGCGGAGATAACCTTTCCGAGCGAATAACGCTCACCAAGGGCTCGGAAGAAATGAACGGCCTTGCAAACACATTCAACGAAATGTTTGCCCGTCTTGAAGAGTCCTTTGAATCGGAAAAGCGCTTTGTTTCCGATGCATCCCACGAGCTTCGCACACCGACAACTATTATCCTCGCAGAATGCTCAAGAGCCAAGAGAAAAGCGAAAACTATCGAGGATTATCAGGCTGCGCTGAACACCGTAGAAGACCAGGGCAACAAGATGTCACACATGATATCCCAACTTCTCGCCATTACAAGGCTTGACCAGAAATCGCTTCAGGTTAAAATGCAGAAAGCGGATTTCGGAGCATTCGTTTCCGCATGCTGTGATGAATTTACCCCCGCCGACGCACGCGGAATTACTCTCAGCACCAAAATCGACCAGCGCGTATTTCTGTCCTTTGACCCGTCGCTCATGTCCAGAGTAATACAAAATCTTCTGGAAAACGCCTATAAATACGGTCGCGAAAACGGCACTATCAAAGTCGCTCTTAAGCATGACGGCGAATACGCCTATCTTTACGTCATCGACAACGGCATCGGCATTTCGGAAGAAGACCTTCCGAATATCTTCAAACGCTTCTGGCAGGCGGATTCCTCCCGCGGCGAAGACCAGGGTGTCGGTCTCGGTCTTGCCATGGTAAAGCAAATCTGTGAAATACACGGAGGCAATATCCTTGTAAAGAGCACATTGGGCGAAGGCAGCCGATTCATTGTAACTTTGCCGCTGAGTGACGAATAAGCATAATAATAAAACACTTAATTCTTTTTTAATACTTAGGGTTTAGGCTGATTGCATAAGAGGTAAATTTCTTATTCGTTTTTTCATTTCTCTACTCCCTAAGTAACTCCAAGGAAAAAGCTCCCGGTTTCGGGAGCTTTTTTCATATATAAAAAACAAAGTGCAGGGCATAAGCCCTGCACTTTTAATTCTATTTATTAAGAAACGAATAAGCTTTTTCTCTTGCAAGAGCTCTCGCAAGGCTGAGCTCGGCACGCTTCATGTCTAAATCATCGGACTTGGCTTCGATGCGCTTTCTGGCTCGGCTTTCCGATGCCTGAGCGCGGGCAAGGTCAATGCTTTCGGCAAGCTCTGCCGTACGTGCAAGCATTATTACCTCGTCGTTGGCAACGTTCAGCACACCGCCGGACACGGCGATATATTCTGTGCCGTCTTCATATTTGGCCTTTACAACTCCCTCCCTGAGAGAGCCCAGCATGGCCGCATGGCCCGCCATAATGCCTGCATCGCCGTCGGCAAGAGGTACTCCTACATAGTTTACCATCTTGTCAAAAACTGCTCCGCCGGCTGTTACAACCTGAAAATGAATCTTATCTGCCATAGCTTACATCTCTTTGCGCTTTGCAAGAACATCGTCTATTGTACCTGCCATGAGGAATGCCTGCTCGGGCAGGTCGTCGCACTCGCCACCCAGGATTGCCTGGAAGCCGCGGATTGTGTCCTCCATCTTGACATACTTACCAGAAAGGCCGGTGAAGTTCTCTGCAACGTGGAAGGGCTGAGAGAGGAATCTCTGAATTCTTCTTGCGCGGTTGACAACGGCCTTATCTTCAACACCCAGTTCGTCCATACCGAGAACAGCAATGATATCCTGCAATTCATTGTATTTCTGTAGAACTGCCTGTACCGCACGCGCGGTTTCGTAATGCTCCTTGCCCAGAACATTGGGGTCAAGGATACGGGAGGTAGACTCCAGCGGGTCAACTGCGGGATAAATACCGAGCTCCGATATGCTTCTTGACAGAACGGTGGTTGCGTCAAGGTGGGCAAATGCGGTTGCAGGTGCAGGGTCGGTAAGGTCGTCCGCAGGGACGTAAATCGCCTGTACGGAGGTTACGGAGCCGTTGAGCGTAGATGTGATACGCTCCTGCAATGCACCCATTTCGGTTGCCAGAGTGGGCTGGTAGCCGACTGCGGAGGGCATACGTCCCAGCAGTGCGGAAACCTCAGAACCCGCCTGGGTAAATCTGAAGATGTTATCGATGAACAGCAGAACGTCCTGACCTGACTGGTCGCGGAAGTTTTCGGCAATTGTCAGGCCCGAGAGAGGAACACGCAGACGCGCTCCGGGGGGCTCGTTCATCTGGCCGAATACAAGAGCCGTCTTGTTGATAACGCCGGACTCGGTCATTTCGTTCCAGAGGTCGTTGCCCTCACGGGAACGCTCGCCGACACCCGCGAATACGGAATAGCCGCCGTGCTCGTAAGCGACGTTGCGGATAAGCTCCTGAATAAGAACGGTTTTACCGACACCTGCGCCGCCGAACAGACCTATCTTACCGCCCTTTGCATAAGGGGCGAGAAGGTCGATGACCTTGATACCTGTTTCAAGGATTTCGGTTGCGGGTGTGATTTCGGTGAATGCGGGTGCCTGACGGTGGATGGGCAGACGCTCTGCGCCTTCAACTGCACCCTTGCCGTCAATAGGCTCGCCAATGACGTTGAACATACGGCCGAGGGTTGCCTCGCCGACGGGCATGGTAACGGGAGAGCCCGTGTCAATTGCGCGGCATCCGCGGGATATACCGTCAGTGGAGAACAGAGAAATACAGCGAACGCTGTTGTCGCCGAGGTGCTGAACAGCCTCCATGACAACCTTTCTGTCCTCGAGCTGAATTTCTATTGCATTGTAAATCTCCGGCATCTTACCGGAGGGAAACTGAACGTCTACGACAGGGCCTATGACCCTTCTGACGATACCATTTTCCATGTGCTTACCTCCTTGGAAAGGGGTGGGTGTTTATTTCTTCTTTTTAAGTGCCGCAGCACCGCCCACGATTTCGGAAATCTCCGTTGTAATCGCCGCCTGGCGGGCTCGGTTAAGCGACAACCCCAGCTTGTCAATAAGCTCTGTAGTGTTGTCGGTTGCGGCTGTCATTGCCGTCATTCTGGCTGAGTGCTCACCGCATCTGGCGTCCAGCATGACGGAAAAGACCTTGTTGTTGATATAAAGCTGCATAACGCTCTCAAGAACGCTTTCCGCATCGGGAGCAAAGATATAATCCAGTTCCTTGCTTTCTGTTCCCTCTTCGGGCTTTGCGGGCAGAAGCTGTTCCAATGTGGGCTTCTGGCTCAGTGCGGACACATAGTGCTCATAGACAAGATGTATCTCGTCGGCTTCCCCGTTCAGGAACATGTCCTTGAGATATTCGGAAAGCTCAAGCGCTTCAAGGGAATTGGGCGTATCGCTGAGCTCGGCAAACGTATTTATTACGTTCAGACCGCTCTTTGCGATGACATCCTTGCCCCAGCGTCCGCAAACGACAACGCTGTATTCGCGCTCTTCCTTTTCCGCAATATCCTCCATGAAATGCAGAACTGCGCTGTTATACATACCGCAGAGTCCGCGGTTGCCTACAAAGAGTACATAGCAGACCTTATTAACCTCTTTATGAGGCATTATGAAGCGGTTTTCTTTACCCGAGCCGCTTTGCAGGAGTGTGTTCATTATCTCCTGACTTTTTTCGGCGAAGGGGCGTGATGCCTGCATGCCTGCCTGAGTACGGCGCAGTTTTGAAACCGCAACCATTTTCATGGCCTTGGTTATCTGCTGTGTATTCTTAACGCTCTTTATGCGCGTCCTTATAGCTCGCATATTAGCCATATATGCCCCTCCTTCCGTTGTTACTTAAAATAAAATCAAAAAGTCTTCTTGAATTCCTCGATGCATGCTCTCAGCCTGCCCTGCTGGTCGGCATTGAGCTTCTTGCCGCTGAGGATTTCATCGTGGAGCTCAGGATAGCTGCGGTTTACATAATCCAAAACCTCGGATTCGAAACGGGCAATGTCCTTAAGCTCGATATCATCGGTATAGCCCTCGGATGCGGAGAAGATTACAATAACCTGGTCTGCCGCAGACATGGGTGAATACTGATTCTGCTTGAGTATTTCGGTCATACGTGCGCCGCGGTGCAGAGTATCGCGGGTTGCCTTGTCAAGGTCAGAGCCGAACTGTGCAAAGGATGCAAGCTCGCGGTACTGAGCAAGGTCAACGCGAAGACGGCCTGCAACCTGCTTCATTGCGCCTATCTGAGCCGAGCCGCCGACACGGGATACGGAAAGGCCGACGTTGATTGCCGGACGTACGCCGGAATGGAACAGGTCGGTTTCCAGGAATATCTGGCCGTCGGTGATGGAAATTACGTTGGTCGGGATGTATGCGGAAATGTCGCCCGCCTGGGTTTCGATGATAGGCAGAGCGGTCATACTACCGCCGCCTGCTTCCTCGCTGAGGCGCGCTGCGCGCTCAAGCAGTCTGGAGTGCAGGTAGAATACGTCGCCGGGGTATGCTTCTCTTCCGGGCGGTCTCTGAAGCAGCAGAGAAAGCTCGCGGTAAGCGGCGGCCTGCTTCGATAGGTCGTCGTATATGATGAGGACATCTCTGCCCTTATACATGAAGTATTCGCCCATTGCCGCGCCTGCGTAAGGTGCGATGTAGAGCATAGGTGCAGGCTCGGATGCGTTTGCCGCAACGACGATGGAATAATCCATTGCGCCTGCCTGACGGAGCTTTTCGACAACGCCTGCGATGGTGGATTCCTTCTGTCCGATTGCGACGTAGATGCAGATAACGTCCTTGCCCTTCTGATTTATGATTGCGTCAAGCGCAATTGCGGTCTTACCTGTCTGGCGGTCGCCGATAATAAGCTCACGCTGACCGCGTCCGATAGGTACAAGTGCGTCAATTGCCTTGAGGCCGGTCTGCATGGGAACGGAAACGCTCTTTCTGTCGATAACGCTGGGAGC
>JAZLFI010000058.1:0-30516 GCA_045615725.1 Oscillospiraceae bacterium | reverse complement strand
GCCCTCAGAGATATGAGAAAGGGGGCGGTGTGATTGCTTAAGGATATAACCCTCGGCCAGTATTTCCCCGGTGATACCATAGCCCACCGTCTTGACCCGAGAACAAAGCTTCTGCTTGTTATAATCTATATTGCGGCGCTGTTTATCGCCGTCAACTGGTACAGCTATGCCCTTGTGATTTTAGTTACCGCGCTGTGCATGTGGGTATCGAAGATTAAGCCCAAGGCGGCTTTTAAAGGACTCAAGCCCCTCATATTCATCATTATCCTGACGGCGGCGCTTAACCTGTTCTACACAGACGGAACGCCCGTTCTGCCCGGCTGGATAATCACATGGGAGGGCATAAAAAAAGCGGTTATGATGTCGGTCAGAATTATTCTCCTCATTGTGGGAACATTCATGCTGACCTATACCACAAGCCCCATGGAGCTTACCGACGGACTTGAGCTTATGCTCAATCCGCTGAAGAAGATAAAAGTTCCCGTCCACGAGATGGCAATGATGATGAGCATGGCGCTCAGATTTATTCCCACGCTTATTGAGGAAACCGATAAGATTATGGCGGCACAGAAAGCACGCGGCGCAGACTTCGAAACGGGAAGCCTTGCAAAGCGAGCAAAGGCGCTTCTGCCAATCCTTGTTCCGCTGTTTGTATCCTCGTTCCGCAGAGCCGATGAGCTGGCTGTCGCAATGGAAAGCCGCTGTTACCACGGCGGAGTGGGCAGAACGAGAATGAAACAGCTGAAGATGAAAGCCCACGACTGGATTGCTCTGCTTTTAGGTTTGGCATTCCTCGCCGCGGTCATCGTAATGAAAAGATACGGACTTTAAGTAAATGAGAAATATCGCACTTAAAATCAGATATGACGGAAGCCGTTACCACGGCTGGCAGGTGCAGAAAGAGGATGCCTCCGTGTGTCAGACCGTGCAGGATGCGCTCACAAAAATCTGCGAGCACCCCGTGAAGCTTACGGGTTGCGGAAGAACGGATGCGGGAGTGCATGCGCTTAATTACTGCGCAAATTTCCGCACCGACTGTCGCATACCCATTGACCGCTTCGCCCTTGCCGCAAACTCCCGTCTTCCCGATGATATTGCGGTGCTTGATGCCGTGGAGGTCAGCGATGATTTCAATGCGATAAGCTCATGCATAAAGAAAGAGTATATATATAAAATCCACAATTCAAACATCCGCGATCCGTTTATGGAAAAACGCGCATGTTTCTATCCTCAGGATTTAGATATTGAGCTGATGAAGAAAGCAGGAAAAGCCTTTGAGGGCACGCACGATTTCGCCGCGGTAAGAAGCCTCGGCACCGAAACCAAAACCACCGTGCGCACCGTCTACTGGTGCAATGTTGAGAAAGAGGGCGACCTCATTACAATCTCAATCTGCGCCGACGGCTTTTTGTACAATATGTGCCGTGCCATGGTCGGTACCATGGTATATGCCGCCTACGGAAAGCTCAGACCCGAGGATATTCCCGCGCTTCTCGAAAAAGGCGACAGACGGCTCACAGGCCCGACGATGCCTCCGCAGGGATTGTACCTTAACCGCGTATGGTACGACGGTCCCGCGGGCGAGATGATGCTTTATGAGGAAAAACCGAGTACTTGAAATCTTAGCCGCCGCAGCGATTATCATCGCGTTTGCGGCAATAATGAAAGCCGATAAAGGCTGTTACACCGAGATAACATCACAGGCGGGATATCTCGGAAGCGTTACCGTTTTCAATGCCGATGACGAGGCCGTTTATAAGTGGTACTCCGCTTCGGGCTACATACTGTCCGCCGATGTGTCGGAAAACGGTAAATACCTTGCCGTTGCCTGCGAGGAAAACGGGCAGGGCAAGGTGCATATATTCCGCACCGACAGCACCGACGAAGCGGGACTTTTCACCACTGGCGAGGTGGTCGTTGAGGTGGGATATTTGGACAACAAGCTCTGCGCGCTGACAGAGCACGGCGTTTATATGCTCAGCCGCAGGGGACACGCAAAAAAGCATGTGAAGCTTGACGGTTATCTCGGCGATTACGAATTTGAAGACGGTACACTCACAGTAGATGTTCAGAGCCATATGAGCGGCGGATACATAAAAACGCTTGAATTCAATTAATCGGGATTAAATCACCGAAGGGTGAAAAAATATAGATAATAGGATACAAAGGTATGAGTATTTTATTTGATGTTTTAATTTTACTGGTAATTATTTTATGCAGCCGAAAGGGTGCGCGCCGCGGAGTATCTGCAACGATTGTGTCGATACTAGTATTTATTATCGCAATGACCGGAGCGGGATATCTGTCCAAGGCATATTCAGACTATATGGTACAGCCCATGACTCCTTTCCTCAGCGGAATTATGGAGTCTGAGGGTGCAGGTGCCGTTCAGGATGAACTGGGACTGCGCGAAAACGGAGTTTCGGTCAACGATATGGTGGAGCAAAAGCCCGCCTATATCTACGATTACAGCTCAGCCTGCATGGAGAAGCTTGGCATTTCCGAGATTACTGCGGATAAGTTCAGCGAAAAGGCCGCCCAGCTGTATGTAAACGGCAGTGAAGTAAGCGATTCGGTGAATACATGCTTCTGCGAAACCGTTGCATACTTCATCGGAGTTATTATAGCGTTTACGCTTATCATAATATTCTTATCGGTCATTGTTGAGCTTACACATCTCAGACCCAAGCTCAAGCTGGATGATGACAGTGACGAATATTTCGGTGCCGTTGCAGGCTTTATCAAGGGCGTCGTTCTCTGCATAGGGCTTTGCTGGGTGCTCAGCTTCCTGGGCATTGTAATCGGCCGTGAAACAGTTGCAAACAGCGTAATCGGAAGATTTTTGCTTTCCCTCAACTGGCTGAGCAGCATAGCAGTGGCATAAGAAAGGATTTAAAATATGCAGCCAAAAATGTGTTCACGCTGCGGTAAAAACGTGGCGGTAGTGTTCATAACAAAACTTGAAAACGGTGAAAGCGCAAATGAGGGCCTTTGCCTCAAATGCGCACGCCAGCTTCATATAAAGCCCGTCGAAGATATCATGGAGAAAATGGGCATATCCGACGATGACCTTGACAGTATTAGCGGCGATATGATGAGCGCGTTGAGCGGTGTCGAGAGTCTTATGGATATAGACGGCCTTTCCGATGACAGTGGCGATGATGACGGCAAAACTGCAACATTTCCGTTCCTCAACCGCCTTTTCGGCGGTCCTAACGGAACTGGAAATAATACCGACGGCGAAGGCCCCTCACAGCCGAAAAAGGAAAGCAAGGAGCAGGGCAGACCGGGAAAGAAAAAATTTCTTGATAACTACTGCATAAATCTTACCGAGCGCGCCAGAGAGGGCAAGCTGGACAACATGATAGGCAGAGCAGAGGAGCTCGAGCGCGTTATCCAGATTCTCAACCGCCGCCAGAAGAATAACCCCTGCCTCATCGGTGAGCCGGGTGTCGGCAAAACCGCAGTCGCAGAGGGACTTGCACAGCGCATAGCATCCGGCGATGTTCCCTATAAGCTTCGCAATAAGGAAGTGTTCCTGCTTGACCTGACAGCACTTGTGGCAGGTACGCAGTTCCGCGGCCAGTTTGAAAGCCGCATGAAGGGGCTTATCGAGGAAATTCGCAAGCACGGCAACATCATTCTCGTCATCGACGAGGTGCATAATATTGTCGGCGCAGGCGATGCCGAGGGCAGTATGAACGCGGCAAATATCTTAAAGCCCGCACTTTCCCGAGGCGAAATTCAGGTCATCGGCGCAACAACATTCACCGAGTACCGCAAGCATATTGAAAAGGACTCGGCACTTGAGCGCCGCTTCCAACCCGTAACCATAAACGAGCCCTCCATTGAGGAAAGCATAGAAATTATTCGCGGTATTGCCCACTACTATGAGGACTACCACGATGTCATAATCAGCGACGAAATGTGCCGCGAGGCAGTCATTATGAGCGAGCGGTATATTACCGACCGCTTCCTGCCCGACAAGGCGATTGACCTTATCGACGAGGCCTGCTCCGACGTTAACCTCAAGGATAAGAATATAACCCGCAGATACGAGGCCGAGCGCGACCTTGAAAATCTGCGCTTTGAGCGCGAAGCACTGATGAGTGCCGACGCACCAAACGGCGAGGAGTTTACCGACGAAATGCTCGATGAGCGCTATGCCCGCATAGCAGAGCTAAGAAGCAAGGAAATGCAGAGAGAGCAGGAGATAACATCCCTCAAGCTTGAAGGTAAACCTGAGCTCACCGCAGATAATCTTGCAAGAGTAATTGAGCTCTGGACAAAAATCCCCGCATCAAGCATTCGCGAGGATGAGTTTGAACGTCTTGCACGTCTTAATGACAGACTCAAGGAGCACATCATCGGCCAGGACGAGGCTGTTGACGCAGTCTGCGCGGCGATAAAGCGCGGCAGAGTCGGTCTCAAATCCAAGCGCAAGCCCACAAGCTTCATCTTTGTCGGCGGCACGGGTGTAGGCAAGACCGAGCTCGTAAAACGTCTTGCATCCGACCTTTTTGACAGCCCCGAATCGCTCATAAGACTGGATATGTCCGAGTTTATGGAGAAGTTCTCCGTTTCCAGAATTATCGGCTCACCACCGGGATATGTCGGCTATGACGAGGCAGGTCAGCTCACCGAAAAAATCCGCCGCAAGCCCTATTCTGTCGTGCTGTTTGACGAGATTGAAAAGGCACATCACGATGTTCTCAACATCCTGCTTCAGATTCTCGACGACGGCAGAATAACCGATGCTCAGGGCAGAGCGGTAAACTTTGAAAACACGGTAATCGTCATGACCACCAACGCGGGAAGCAACAGCAAGAGCGGCGCTCTCGGCTTTGGCGGAACTGTCAACGATATGGGCAGGGAACGCGCACTAAAGGCGCTCAACGATTTCCTACGTCCCGAATTTATAAACCGCGTAGACGAGATAGTCTACTTCAATCAGCTCACGGAAGAAAACTTCCGCGGTATAGCAGAGCTTATGCTCACCGAAACAAAGGAAGCAATGGCCGAGCGCGGTATGAGCTTCAGCTGGAACGATACGCTTATTGATTACCTTGTTAAGAAGAGCTATTCCGCAACCTACGGCGCGCGTAATCTCCGCAGAACAATCCAGAAAGAGGTTGAGGATGCCGTCGCATCCAAAATAATCGAAAAGCGTTCTGCCGAATATAAACGCATCCGCCTTTCCTCCGACGGAGAAAAGGTAAAGGTTGAGCTCAGAAAGAATTAAGAGGCTAAAGATATGAAAGAAAGAATTGAAATCATTCAGGGCGATATCACAAAGCAGGCGGTTGACGCAATCGTCAATGCCGCAAACTGCTCACTTTTAGGCGGCGGCGGAGTTGACGGCGCAATCCACCGCGCCGCAGGTCCCGAGCTTCTTGCCGAGTGCAGAACTCTCAACGGCTGCAAAACGGGCGAGGCAAAGATAACGGGGGGCTATAAGCTTCCCGCAAAGTACGTTATTCACACCCCCGGTCCCGTATGGCATGGCGGCAATAAGAATGAGCCCGAACTTTTAAAGTCCTGCTACCGCTCATGCCTTGAGCTTGCATCCGAAAACGGATGTAAGACAGTTGACTTTCCCTCGATTTCCACGGGAGTATATCATTTCCCCCTTGAAAAGGCATCCGAAATTGCGATAAAAACAATTGCTGAATATCTTTTCGAGCATCCCGAAATCGAGAGAGTTAGAATGGTGTGCTTTGATGAACGCACCAAAGGCTATTACGAAAGCGCACTGGGTAAGCTGAAATGAAAAAACTTTTCAGACTGCAGTACAATTCACCCGTGGTGCTGACCTTTGCGCTTATTTCACTGGTAGCACTGTGGCTCGGCAAGCTGACCGACGGCTGGACAACTCAGTATCTGTTCAGCGTCTGGCACTCATCCCTTGCCGATATTCTTACATATCCCCGCATGTTCCTCCATGTTCTCGGTCATACCGATTACAGCCACTACATCGCAAACATGATGATGATACTTGTTGTCGGACCGGGCCTTGAGGAAAAGTACGGAAGCCGCAACCTGTTAAATGCCATAATCATAACCGCCCTCGTTTCGGGCATCATCCACTGGGCGTTCTTCCCCGGAACAGCACTTCTTGGCGCTTCAGGCATTGTGTTTATGATGATTGTTATGGCATCTCTTGCGGGTATGCGCGACGGATGCATTCCCATTACCCTCATCCTCGTGCTTATTCTTTATCTCGGCGGCGAGATTGTGGACGGCATTATGCTCAGCGACAACGTGTCACAGCTGACTCATATCGTCGGCGGCATATGCGGCGCATTTCTGGGGCTTAGAAAACGATGAAAAAGAAAGCAATTATATCAGCCTGCCTTTTAGGTGTAAACTGCAAATACTCAGGCGGCAATAACGCACTGCCACCTGAGAAGCTTCAGAAGCTTATGGATGAATACGAGCTCATTCCCGTATGCCCGGAGGTATACGGCGGCCTTACAACGCCCCGTGTTCCGGCTGAGAGAGTAGGGGACAAGGTCATTGCCCAAAACGGAAAGGACGTTACCGCCGAATATGAAAAAGGCGCGGAAACGGCGCTTTTCCTTGCAAAGACCTTCGGTGCGGAAATCGCGTTTCTGAAAGAAAACAGCCCGTCATGCGGTTGCGGTAAGATATATGACGGAACGTTCAGCGGAACGCTTACGGACGGCGACGGAGTCACCGCGGAGCTTCTTAAGAAAAACGGAATAGTTATAATCGGCGAAAGTGAAATATAATAAAAAAGAGCTACTCATTCGAGTAGCTCTTTTTAACTGTTTGATTATTTTTGAAGTTCCACTAAGTTCGTGGGGGTGCGTAGTCTTACCCAGTTTTCCTGAATGACGACTTCACCGTCAATAACTTTTGCGGAAACGGTGTAGCTGTGGCTGTTTGTCGCTTCAAGAATATCAGCATAGAGCTCGGAGTCCTCGGAAACGTCGGAGAAGGTTCTGAGCTTTGCGGTGTTACTAATGCTTTTTGCGCTGTCAGCGGAAGGCATGCGACCCAGCAGTCGGTTCAGTATAACGCAGATATCACCGCGCGTAAGCTCTGCCTTGGGATTGAAGCGGCCATCCTCGTCGGGAGTGATAATGCCGAGAAGACCGAGAAGGTTGATGTAATCGGCATAGGAGCTCTTGCTGATATCACTGAAAAGATCTTTGCCGTCATAGCTTGCATTGAAAACACGTCCGAGCATTGCGGCAAACTGCTCGCGGGTAATATGCTTTTTATATCCGAAGCTACTGCCTGAAAAATCATCAAGCACACCGGCATTTGCCAGGGTGGAAATTGCGGTATTGTATGCCATGCCCGCCTTGACATCGGAGAAATCATTTTCGATTGAGCGGTATTCCTCGCGGGAATCTTCGGTCATCAATCGGTAAAGCAGATTTACGGCTTCTCCGCGGGTGACAGTCTGCTCGGGGCAGAACTTTCCGTCGCCGTATCCCATGATGTAAGCATTGTGATCTTGATATTCAAACTCAAGCTCAAGAGCAGGGAAGAGACGAAGACAGCTTACGTAGCTGAGCTTGTTCATGTCCCAGATAACCCCGTCAAGTCCCTGCCACATAAGACCGTCGACAGGACCTTCGCAGCTTGCGGAAACATAATAGGCACCTCTGAGGTTTTTGGGTATCGTGAAGATTCCATTGCTGTCTGCCGTGTAAGTCTTGATGACGTTATCGGCAAGTCGGTTTGTCAGAACTATTTCGGCATTCTTTGCGGGAAGCCCCGTGCTCAGAATGCAGTATATTGTAAATTCGTCAGATTCGGCTTTTTCAGCCGCCGCAGTCAGCGGAACAAGACTGATTACCATGATGACGGCCAGGATGAAGCATAGCATCTTGGGGGTTCTTTTCATGGATAGCAATACTCCTTTAGATATTATGTAAATCGTTAGGTAGTATAACAATATACCAATAATGTAATTATGTCAACGAATGTAACAAATAATGACAAAGAATTCACATCATTTTCTGAATATTTCGCCGTAATTTGGATATTATTCGCTTTTCAAGGCGGCTTATATAGCTTTGAGATATGCCCATAAGGTCGGCAACCTCTTTCTGAGTTTTCTCGGGAATGCCGTTTAATCCGAAGCGGTGAATGATGATGCACTGTTCTCTTTCGCCCAGACTCTCTATGGCACTCATAAGCATCTGTCTGTCGGCATCGTCCTCTAAAGGGCGGTAGACCTCGTCGGAATCGGTGCCGAGAACATCGGAAAGAAGAAGCTCGTTTCCGTCCCAGTCGGTGTTAAGCGGTTCATCGAAGCTGACCTCACTGCGCTGGTTGTTAATCTTGCGCAGGTACATGAGAATTTCGTTTTCGATGCACCGCGAGGCATAGGTGGCAAGCTTGATGTTCTTGTCCGATTTGAAGGTGTTTATGGCCTTTATGAGCCCGATTGTGCCTATTGATATGAGATCCTCAAGGTTGACTCCCGTGTTCTCAAAGCGGCGGGAAATATATACAACAAGGCGCAGATTATGTTCGATTAAAAGCTTTTTTGCGTCCTCATCGCCGCTTTCCATTTCGCGGATTGCTCTGTTTTCCTCATCCCGTTCAAGAGGCGGGGGGAGGGTGTCGCTTCCACCTATGTAGTAAAGCCCTGATATTCCGCTTTTGAGCTCATCAATAAGCTGGCTGATTATATCCAATATTGCGTTCATTATTACAGCTCCTTTTCAGAAAATTGCGTTAAATCCGTCGCCTTCAATGTCCGCTGAAACAGCGACGAGAACATCATCGCAGACATGCCCGTCAACGGAAATTTTTTCGGGTCGGAATGCGGGGAGAAGCCCTCCCGAGGTGCCCACCGCACGATAAGGAATGAGTCGGAATTTATAATCGGGAAACTCACCGATGCTTTCGGGAGAGATGTTTTCAAATTTCGGATTTAGTTTACATAACACCTGAACAGAGGCTATCAGAACACTGTCACCCGTGACGGGGTCGATAAGCGTGTTTCCCGTGTCCCGCAGTGCGCGAAGCTCAGCTGTTTTGCCACCGTGCTCTACCAGAACGTCAACAGTTTGCTTTCCCGCGTTTTTTGCCGTACCGCTGAAAACAATGCTCAGAAGCGCATATATTATTCCGAATGAAATGACAAGAACGGGCATGGAGAGGGGAACGTATACAGGGGCTGAGGGATTTGCTCCGCTTTTGAGCGATATTGCCCATACCGCACCGCCGAAAAGCACCGAAACTGCAAAGAAAACCACTGTACAGCGCAGTAGTTTTTCTTCTTTTCCGAAGGCAATCAGCGCCATGAAAACGCCGAATACAAGCTTAATCAGCGCTACGCTTAAAAACTCAGCACTCGGAAGAACTGAGCATGCGGCAAAGAGTGCACCGACGGTGGCACCGATGGCGTATCGCCCTCTGCGAAGCTTAACTCCGCAGACCTTTGCCGAGCCGAGAAGAATGAAATAATCGATAATAAGGTTGAGCAGAAAAAGCCTGTCTATGTAAATGGTTTCCATGTGAAGATTATAGCCTTTAAAATGTGCGCAATTTGTCATTTCGCAATTGTCAAAAACCCTCACGTGTGGTAAAATACTTTAGATAATTATGTGAGACTGAAAAAGGACGAAAACTTGTATGTGGTTTTGGCTTGCGATAGCCGCGCTTCTGTGCTGGTCAGGCTCGGATTTGTTCTCAAAGCTGGGCTGTCAGGACGACAGGGATAAATACAGCCATCTGAAAATGCTGACCGCCGTAGGCATCGTTATGGGTCTGCATGCGGCATATGAGATGTTTATCGGCGGTACGGGGATAGATACACACGTTATGTTAACCTATCTGCCCGTATCCCTGCTGTATATCTGTTCAATGGCAATCGGCTACCTCGGCCTGAGATATATTGAGCTTTCAATCTCGTCTCCCATATGCAACTCATCGGGCGCCATAGTCGCCATACTCATATTTGCAACCCGTGGTATTGACGCCCTGCCCAAAGCGGCGCTGTTTGCCGTTGCGCTCGTGTGTCTTGGCGTTATTATGCTGGGTGTCACTGAAGCAAATGAGGACGATGAGCTTCGCGGGGCAAGGCAGGAGGAGTCAAATCGCCGCTATGCTAAAAGCTGGCTGGCCATACTGCTTCCCGTAATATACTGCCTGCTTGATGCACTGGGCACGTTCGCAGATACAAAAGTGCTTGAAGTGCTGAACGAGGATTCGGCAAACGTGGCGTATGAGCTGACCTTCCTGCTCGTGGGCTTAATCAGTGCGGTGTATGTTCTCGGTGTAAAGAAGCAGAAGCTTACGTTCAAAGCTGAGCTTCCGAAATATACGGGTGCGATATTCGAAACTGCAGGCCAGTTTGCTTATATCTATGCTCTTGCGGATTCCGAGCACGCGGGGCTTGCCGCTCCGATTATCTCGTCTTACTGCGTGGTGTCTGTTCTGTGGAGCAGAATATTCCTGAAAGAAAAGCTTTCAAAAAAGCATTATGCGTCTGTTCTTACAGTCGTATTGGGTATAGTAATTATTGGAATTCTTGATATATAAAGGAGAAGAAAATGGATAAGGCCATTTATAAGAGAGTACTTATCAAAATCAGCGGCGAGGCACTTGCCGGTGAAAAGAAAACAGGCTTTGATTTTGATTTCATCGCCAAGGTATGCGATACCGTCAAGTCCTGCGTTGACATGGGCGTAGAGGTCGGCATTGTTGTCGGCGGCGGCAACTTCTGGCGCGGTGTAAAGGACGGAGCAGGTCATGTCGAGCGCGTTTCCGCAGACCGCATGGGCATGCTTGCAACCGCAATGAACTGCCTTGCAGTCGCAGACGTGTTCAAGCAGCAGGGCGCAAAGGCATGCATCCAGACCGCAGTTGACATTCAGGGCGTTGGTGAGAGATATAACACCACCGAGGCGATTAAGCACCTTGAAAACGGCGAGGTCGTAATGTTCGGATGCGGCACGGGCTGCCCCTTCTTCTCGACCGATACCGCCGCAGTTCTGCGCGCGGCAGAGATTGGCGCAGATGCAATCCTGCTTGCAAAGAATATTGACGGCGTATATTCCGCAGATCCCAGAACCGATGCAAGCGCAGTCAAGTACGACAGCATCACCTATGATGAAGTCCTTGCACAGCATCTTGCAGTCATGGATACCACCGCAACCAGCCTTGCAATGGATAACAATATTCCAGTTATAGTATTTGCACTGGCAGAACCCGAAAACATTGTCCGCGTGCTCAAGGGCGAACAGCTCGGCACAACGGTCACTAAATAAGAACGAAAAAACATTTTACTTATAGGAGGTCACATCATGTCCGATTATCCCGAATTTGAAAGCAAAATGAAGAAAACCGCAGAAGTCCTTCAGAGCCAGCTGGCAGCAGTTCGCGCAGGCCGTGCAAATGCCGCAGTTCTGGACCAGATTTCCGTTGACTACTACGGAGTACCCACTCCCATTCAGCAGGTAGCATCCATTTCTGTTCCCGACCCCCGCTCTCTGCTCATTCAGCCCTGGGACGCATCCGTGCTCAAGGGCATTGAAAAGGCAATCCTTGCATCCGAGCTGGGCATCAATCCTCAGAACGACGGCCGCACCATTCGTCTCGTATTCCCTCAGCTGACCGAGGAGCGCCGTAAGGAGCTTGTAAAGCAGGTTAAGAAATACGGCGAGGACGCAAAGATTGCAGTCAGAAATATCCGCCGCGATGCTATTGATAAGTACAAGAAGCAGCAGAAGGCATCCGAGATTACCGAGGATGACTACAAGGAAATCGAAAAAGATATCCAGAAGCTCACCGACAACGCAATTAAGGAGCTTGAGGATATAACTGCAAAGAAAGAAAAGGAACTTTTCGAAATCTGATATGGCAGAGAATAATAGAAACAATGCGGCGGGGGGAAATATCCCCCGCCATATTGCCATCATTTTGGATGGCAACGGACGCTGGGCAAAAAAACGCGGTCTGCCCAGAAGCGCAGGCCATATAGCGGGCGCGGAAACCTTCAGAAAGATTGCAACCTATTGCCGTGATATCGGCATGGACTATCTGACGGTATACGCGTTCTCAACTGAAAACTGGAAACGTCCCGAGGAAGAAGTCAAGGGCATAATGAAGCTTCTTGAGAAATACCTCAAGGAAGCAATCCGCGATATGGAGAAAAAGCACATGAAGATGAAAGTCTTCGGCGATACCTCCATACTGTCGCCCAAGCTTCAGGAGCTTGTCGCTAAGACCGAAGAGGTCGCCGCGGGAGTCGAGGGCTTCCAGGCAAATATCTGCCTCAACTACGGCGGCAGAGCGGAGATTATCCGCGCAGCAGAGCAGTATGCAAACGACGTAATCATGGGCAAGGTCGATGACGATCTGACCGAGGAGCAGTTTGCAAAGTACATGTATTCCGCGGATATTCCCGACCCTGAGCTCATAATCCGTCCGGGCGGTGAACAGCGCATTTCAAACTTCCTGCTGTGGCAGTGCGCGTATTCCGAGTTTTACTATACCGATGTTCTTTGGCCGGACTTTTCTCCCGAAGAACTTGATAAGGCAATCGCGGTGTTTAACAGCCGTGACCGCCGTTTCGGAGGTGTTAAGCCATGATGAAATCACTTTCAATACTGGGCTGTACCGGCTCAATAGGCCGCCAGAGCATAGCCGCTGCAGAGCATCTTAATATTCCCGTTGTCGCCCTTACCGCAAACCGCAAGATTGATATGGTCGAGGAGCAGGCGAGAAGATTAAAGCCCAAATTCATCGGCATATACGATGAGGAAGCGGCAAAGAAGCTGAAGATAGCTCTTGCCGATACCGATATCCGCGTGGGAAGCGGCATGGAAAGCCTTATTGAAGCCGCAACACTTGAGGAGAGCGAATGTGTGGTAACCGCGGTTTCAGGCTCAGTCGGACTGAAGCCCACTCTTGCGGCGATAGATGCAAAGAAGAGAATTGCCCTTGCAAACAAGGAAACTCTTGTCTGCGCGGGCGAGATAGTAATGCCCCGAGCAAAGGAAAAGGGTGCGGAGATAGTTCCCGTTGACTCCGAGCACTCCGCAATCTTCCAGTGCCTTATGGGCAGACAGAAAGGCGAGCTTAAAAAGATTCTGCTCACGGGTTCAGGCGGACCTTTCCGCGGAAAGAGCCGTGCAGAACTGGAGTCTGTCACTCCCGAGCAGGCTGTAAAGCACCCGAACTGGTCCATGGGCGCAAAGATATCCGTTGATTCGGCTACCATGATGAATAAGGGTCTTGAGTTTATCGAGGCAATGCATCTGTTCGGCGTAACTCCCGATGATATCGAGGTCGTTGTACACCCCCAGAGCGTAATTCACTCTATGGTGGAGCTTGTTGACGGCACTGTTATCGCGCAGCTTGGTGTGCCTGATATGGGTCTGCCCATTCAGCTTGCAATGACCTATCCCGAGAGAGTTGACTCGCCGTTTAAGCGCCTGAACTTTGCGGACATGAAGGACATGACCTTTGAGGCACCTGACTTTGAAAAGACACCCTGCCTCAAGCTCGCAATGGACTGTGCACGCATCGGCGGTACCGCACCCTGCATCATGAGTGCAGCAAACGAAGTTGCCGTTGCGATGTTTTTAAACCATAAGCTCGGTTATAATCAAATATATGACTGTGCTTTAAGTGCAACCGAGAGCATAAAGATAGATAAGGCTCCGGATCTTGAAACCATACTGGCGGCAGACGAGGCAGCCAGAGTATTTGTCAGGGAGCATTTTTCTTAATGTACATTATCATCGCGATACTCATGTTCGGCATACTCATTGCCGTGCATGAGTTCGGACACTTCACGGCGGCAAAGCTGTGCGGTGTCAGAGTTGAAGAATTTTCAATAGGCATGGGTCCCGCCCTCTGGAAAAAACAGAAAGGCGAGACCCTGTACGCGCTGAGGGCACTGCCTCTCGGCGGATATTGCGCCATGACGGGGGAGGACTCCGAGTCCGAAGACCCCCGCGCTTTCATAAATCAGAAGCCGTGGCGCAGATTTATAATACTTGTCGCAGGCTCGTTTATGAACTTCCTGTTGGGCTTGGTCCTCATATACCTCATGTACGCAGGTGCCGAGGCGTTTATAGTTCCCACTATTGACAGCTTCATGGATAACTGCCCCTATGAAAGCGAAAGCGGATTTCAGGCAGGGGATGAGTTCTATAAAATTGACGGCAAGCGGGTTAACCTTGTAACCGATGTTTCCGACTTCCTTTTAAAGGGTGACGGAACTTACGATATAGTTGTTCTCCGCGACGGAGAAAAGGTTGAGCTGAAGGACTTTGAACTTTCCCTCCATGAGTATGAGGGCTATGAAGACGAAAAGTACGGCTTCATTTTCAGCTACGAGGATGCAAACTTCCTTACAAAATCGGAGATATGCTGGAAAACCGCAAAGGAGTTTTCGCGCTGGGTCTGGATGGGACTCGGCGACCTTGTTAACGGCAAGGTGGGACTCAACGAAATGTCAGGTCCCGTCGGTATTGTTGACATGATGAACGATATGGGACAGAGCGCCGAGACAACCCGTATCGCAATTGATAATATGCTTTATTTCTCGGCATTTATTGCGATCAACCTTGCAATTATGAACATGCTTCCGATTCCCGCCCTTGACGGCGGCAGGGTGTTCCTGCTGATTGTAACGGTGATAATCGAAGCGATAACCCGAAAAAAACTCGACAGCAAGTACGAAAATTATATAAATACAGTCGGCATGGCATTACTGCTGGGACTTATGGTGCTTGTAATGTTTAACGACGTGTGGAAAATATTCCGAGGATAAGATATGGAAAAAAGAACGAATACCAAGCAGATTTCGGTAGGCGGAGTCCTTGTCGGCGGGGATGCACCGATAACGGTACAGTCCATGTGCAACACTAAGACATGGGATGTTGAAGCAACCGTAAATCAGATAAAGCAGTTTAAGGCCGCAGGCTGTGACATAGTCCGCCTTGCAGTGCCCGATATGCGCGCGGCAGAAGCCCTCTCCGATATTAAGGAGCAGGTGGATATGCCCATCGTTGCGGATATTCATTTTAACTATGAGCTTGCCCTCACCGCCGCAGAGCGGGGAGTGGACAAGATAAGAATTAATCCCGGCAATATCGGCGGGGAAGAGAAGGTCAAGGCAGTTGCCGAGGCATGCAAAAAGCGCAATATTCCCATTCGCATCGGCGTTAACGGCGGAAGTCTTGAAAAGCGCCTTATCGAAAAATACGGACATCCCACACCCGAGGCAATGGTTGAAAGCGCAAAGGGTCATATTGAGCTTTTGAATAAGTTTGATTTTGACGATATCTGCCTTTCCATGAAGTCCTCCTCTGTACCACTTACCGTTGCGGCTTACCGCCTTGCGGCAGAGACCTTTAACTATCCTTTGCACCTCGGCGTTACCGAAACGGGAACGGCATGGAACGGAACAATCCAGTCCGCCGTGGGCATCGGAACTTTGCTCTGCGAGGGTATAGGCAACACAATCCGCGTATCCCTTACCGCAGACCCCGTCGAAGAAGTAAAAACGGGTATTGCAATCCTGCGTGCCGCAGGATTAAGAAGCGGCATTAAAATGGTATCCTGCCCCACATGCGGCAGAACCGAGATTGATCTCATAGGCCTTGCCCATGAGGTTGAAAAACGCATTGCAGACATTGACCGCGATATCACAGTCGCCGTCATGGGCTGTGTTGTAAACGGACCCGGCGAGGCAAGAGAAGCCGATTACGGCGTCGCAGGCGGCAAAAACTGCGGCCTGCTGTTCAAGCACGGCGAAATTCTGGGTACATACCCCTACGACCAGCTATGCGACGCACTTATTGATTTAATTACAAAGGACACTGAGGTAACAAAGTGAGCGACCACACTTCATTCATCGAAATATTTCCCGGCTGTGCAGGCTTAAAAGACCTTTGCGGCGGGTTGGATAAGGCTTATGTCACGGACGTCGCAGTTTCTGCGGCGGATATGATCATGAGCGTTTCCGCCCACTTTGCACGCATGCCCGCACCTGCCGAAATATCGAATATATGCGAGAAGCTTCGCCGTGATTACGGCTTCAATACGGTTGAGCTTATCCCCGAATACCCTCAGCCCAAGTCTGCTCCCGCACCTGCAGGGGTAAAATCCAAGGCAGAGACGAATAAGCCCACAGGCAGTGTGCTCATGGGCAGGGCGATAAAGGGCAAGCCTGTTCCAATGTCGGAACTGACTCTTGATTCGGGTAATGTTGTCATCGAAGGCGACGTGTTTGACGTTACCAGCCGCAAGCTTACAAAGCGCGACGGCGCTGTGCTTTGTTTCGATATGACCGATAACACGGGCTCAATCCGTGTGTCCCGCTATCTGCGTTCGGACGATGACCAGTCAATTATCGAAGCAATCAGCCCCGGTGACCATCTTTTCGTTTCGGGTGTTGTTAATTACAGCCGATATGATGAGGATATGGCCATTGAACCCCGCCACATTATGAAGGGCAAAAAGGTAATACGTCCCGATAACGCGGAGGAAAAGCGCGTTGAGCTTCATATGCATACCCGCTTTTCAACCCTCGACGCACTGACCGACCCCGCCGCAATCGTAAAGCGCGCGGCATACTGGGGCATGCCCGCAATCGCAGTCACTGACCACGGCGTATGCCAGGCTTTCCCCGATATGTGGCAGGCGGGCAAGAAAAACGGCGTCAAGATAATCTACGGTCTTGAGTGCTATTTTGTAAACGACATGGACGGCAGTATGGCTGTCCACGGTGAAAGCGACCTGCCTCTTAACGCGGAAATGGTTGCGTTCGATATCGAAACCACAGGCCTTAACGCAGGCAGTGACCGCATGACCGAGATTGGCGCGGTTATCTTTGCAGGCAACGAGATTAAGGAAACATTCAATACCTTTGTTGACCCGGGAATGCACATTCCTCCCGAGATAACCCAGCTTACGGGCATAACCGATAACGACGTAAAGGGTGCACCGAGCGAGGGCGAAGCGCTCAAAGCCTTCCTCGACTTTGCTGGCGACAGACCCATAATCGCACATAACGCGGACTTTGATACGGGCTTTATGGCATCCACTGCCGCACGATGCGGTATGGACTTTGAGCCTGTCTATCTCGATACACTGACCATTTCTCAGGCACTTTTGCCCGACCTGAAGCGCCATAAGCTCGATATGGTTTCAAACCGCCTGAGCCTGCCCGATTTTAACCACCACCGCGCAAGTGACGATGCTCTTGTCGTTGCACGTATTATGGGAAGATTTCTGCCCATGCTGGAGGAAAAGGGCGCGAAGAATATCGGCGATATCCAGCGCGTTTACATGGAGGTCAAGCCCAAGGAACGCGGCAAATCCCGCCACATGATTCTCCTTGCTCAGAACAGAGTGGGACTCAAGAACATGTATGAGCTTGTTTCCAAGTCATACCTTGAGCATTTCTACAAAACCCCCACAGTTCCCAAGAGCCTGCTTATTAAGCACCGCGAGGGCCTGCTCGTGGGCTCTGCCTGCGGAATGGGTGAGCTTTACGGTGCAGTCATGCGTGGCGCAAGCGATGCCGAGCTCAAGCGCATAGCTTCGTTCTACGACTATCTTGAAATTCAGCCAATTGCAAACAACAGCTTCCTCATTGACAACGGCGTTGTCAGCGATGAAACGGTTCTGCAGGATTATAATAAGCGCATTATCCACATCGCGCGGCTTCTTAATAAGCCCGTCATTGCCGCAAGCGACGTGCATTTCCTCGACCCCGAAGACGAGCAGTACCGCAAGATACTCCAGGCGGCAAAGAAATTCTCCGATGCCGATCGTGGCTGTCCTATCTATTTCCGCACCACCGACGAAATGCTCGCGGAGTTTTCATATCTCGGCGAAGAGCTTGCACGCGAGGTCGTAATAACTGCACCCCGTGCAATTGCCGATTCCGTCGAGGAAATCGAGCTTCTGCCCAAGGATCTGTTCCCGCCGAAGATTGAAAAATCCGCGGAACAGCTCAAAGAGCTTGTGTACGGAAAGATGCACGCAATCTACGGCGAAAACCCGCCCGAGATTGTACAGAGCCGTGTCGATACCGAGCTGAACACAATCCTTGACCACAACTATGATGTTATTTACATGAGTGCTCAGAAGCTTGTTCAGAACTCCCTTGAGCACGGCTACTTAGTCGGCTCACGAGGCAGTGTCGGCTCGTCAATAGTCGCATACATGTCGGGCATTACGGAAGTAAACTCCCTGCCGCCCCACTATGTCTGCCCCGAGTGTCAGCATTCGGAGTTTGTCACCGACGGCTCATATGGCTGCGGCGCGGATATGCCGGAAAAGGACTGCCCGAAGTGCGGTGCACGCATGAGAAAGGACGGCTTCGACATCCCGTTTGAAACCTTCCTCGGCTTCCCCGGCAACGAAAAAACGCCCGATATCGACCTTAACTTCTCAGGCGAATATCAGGCGCAGGCACATAAATATACTGAAGAACTCTTCGGCTCGGACCATGTTTTCCGTGCAGGCACAATCGGCACACTCGCCGAAAAAACCGCTTACGGCTACGTCAAAAAGTACCTCGAGGAGCGCGAAATGACCGTCACAAAGGCGGAGGAAAACCGCCTCGCCCGCGGTCTTGTCGGCGTAAAGCGCACCACGGGTCAGCACCCCGGCGGACTTGTTGTCGTTCCGCAGGATATGGACGTAACGGACTTCTGCCCCGTGCAGCACCCCGCGGATGACCCCACCAGCGGAATTATCACGACCCACTTTGAATATCACTGCATGGAAAGTAACCTCCTCAAGCTTGACGAGCTCGGTCACGATGACCCGACCATGATAAGAATGCTTGAGGATGCAACGGGCGTTGACGCAAAGAAAATTTCTCTGTCCGACCCCGATACCATGGCAATCTTCACAACACCCACTGTCCTTGGACTTCCCGACGATGACCCCATCATCGGCAAGACGGGTACAATCGGTGTCCCCGAATTCGGCACGAACTTCACCCGTCAGATGCTGGTTGAAACCAAACCCACCCAGTTTGATACACTGGTGCGACTTTCCGGCTTCTCCCATGGTACCGACGTATGGGCGGGAAATATCCGCGAGCTTATCGTAAACGAGATAGCAACTGTTAACGAAACCGTCGGCTGCCGCGACGATATTATGATTTACCTCATCCAAAAGGGTATGGAGCCTTCACTGGCTTTCAAAACCATGGAGGCTGTCCGAAAGGGCAAGGTAAAGAAATCGGGCGAATTCCCCGGCGACGCGGAGGATCAGATGCACCGCTTCGGTGTCCCCGACTGGTACATAGAATCCTGCCGCAAGATAGCTTACCTGTTCCCGAAAGCCCATGCTGTTGCCTACGTTATGATGGCGTTCCGCATAGCGTGGTTTAAGGTGCATGAGCCGCTTGCGTATTACAGCGCCTATTTCTACCGCCGCAGTCAGAAGAATAACTTCGACGCGGAGATTATGACGGGCGGCGCGGATGCCGTAAGACGCAAGATAAACGAGCTCAAGAAAAAAGAAGACTCCACCGCCAACGAGGACAGTATCCTCACCACACTGGAGTCAGTTTATGAGTTTAATATGCGCGGCTTTGAGTTTGCACCCATTGACCTGTATGAGTCCGATGCACTCAAGTTCAAAATCACCGAGGACGGAAAACTCCGCCCGCCCTTCGTGGCGATCTCGGGACTGGGCGAAACCGCGGCATACGACCTTGCCCATTGCACCGAGGGCGGCAAGAAGTACATTTCCATTGAGGAAGTCAGCGCCGCCTGCCCCAAGGTCAGCCAAAGCCACCTTGAAGCACTCAAACGCCTCGGTGCTCTCGGCACCATGCCCGAAAGCAGTCAGATAAATCTGTTCGAAATGTTTTAACAAAAAAGCAGAGCACCGATTGGTGCTCTGCTTTTAATTTTTAATCTTAAATTATGCCTTGCGGACGGAGTCCATGTGGCGGGTGAGGTCAATCATCTTGTTGCTAAAGCCCCATTCGTTATCGTACCAGGCCATGAGCTTTACGAAGTTGTCATTCAGTGCAAGACCTGCTTTTGCGTCGAAAATGGAGGTGTGTGCGTCGGTGCGGAAGTCGGAGGAAACAACGTCTTCCTCAACGTACTCGAGAACGCCCTTCATTTCGCCTTCGGATGCGGCCTTCATTGCTGCGCAGATTTCGTCGTACTTTGCGGCTTTCTCAAGACGTACGGTCAGGTCAACGATGGAAACGTCGCCGGAGGGGATACGCATGGAAGTGCCGGTCAGCTTGCCTGCCAGCTCGGGGATAACCTTGCCGACTGCCTTTGCAGCGCCGGTGGAGGTGGGGATGATGTTATTGAAAACGGAGCGACCAAGTCTCCAGTTCTTTGCGGAGAAGCCGTCAACGACTTCCTGAGTTGCGGTGGAAGCATGAACGGTGGTCATGAGGCCTTCGACAATACCAAAGTTGTCGTTGAGAACCTTTGCCATGGGAGCAAGACAGTTGGTGGTGCATGATGCGTTGGAAACGAACTGCATGTCAGCAGTGTACTTGTCGAGGTTTACGCCGCATACGAACATGGGGGTGTCGTCCTTTGCGGGGCCGGACATGACGACGACCTGTGCGCCTGCGTCGATGTGTGCCTGTGCGGATGCCTTGTCGAGGAATCTGCCGGTGCATTCGAGAACGTACTCAACGCCGAGCTCACCCCAGGGGAGAAGAGCGGGGTCGCGGTACTTGTTGTCGGAAAGAACCTTAACGGTCTTGCCGTTAACGGTGAGGGTGCTCTGTTCGTCATCGGCAACGACGGTGCCGTCGAATCTGCCGTGAACGGTATCGTACTTAACAGCGTATGCCAGCTGGCTTGCGGGATGGCCGGGAGCGTTGATTGCTACGACCTCAACGTCGTCAGCCTTGATAGCTGCGCGGAAGGTCAGAGAGCCGATGCGGCCAAAACCGTTGATTGCAACTTTAATCATAATAAATTCCTCCATAAAATTTAACATTAAAATTGGAAAAATGTTTTCTTAACCTAGTACAGATTGTATCATATACTATTTACAAAAATCAATATTCCGATACTCCCAAATATTATTAGAAAAATCCCTGATTTTCAATGTCTTATTGTATAATTTGACCTTTTTTGATAGAATGTATATGCAAATATCGGTGAAAGGACACGAAACATGCAAAATCTTGAGCTTATTAAAGCTGCGTTCGGCATGCTCAATCAGCCGGTTGTTATCACAAAACGCGAGCTTATTCAATACATGAACCCGAGGGCGATTGCAGTTGCGGGAGAGGATAAGACGGGAAAGCCCATCGGCGTAATTCTGCCCTCGACGGTGACCAACATTCAGGCGGATAACTACGTTACCTCGTCGTTCATCGGAGGCGTGAGCTGTACTGTGAACGCATCCTCCACTGATGGCATGAAGGTATATGTTATGTCAACCAACGAAAAGGATTTCATCGGCAACGCCATGCTGTATGCGAACCTGCGTTCCACGCTGACAAATCTCAAGTTCATATCAAACTGCATAACGAACCTTGCCGAGAGCGAGGGCAACGAAAAGCTTATGAACTATATTGCCCCATTAAACCGCAGTTACTTTAAGATTAAGCATCTGCTGAATAACGCATCCATGGCGGAAAACTTAAGCCAGGGCAAGCTTGCCTGCTTCCCGGAACAGCTCGACCTTGCAAAGCTTTGCCGCGATATGATTGATACGTTGAAGCAGGTAATCGCCCGCGATGACATCAGCATAAGCTTCAATTCCGAGGACAGAGTTTATGTTACCGCCGACAGAGCGCTTATGGAGCAAATGGTGCTGAACCTGCTGTCCAACAGCATAAACCATATAACACCGGGCGGCAGCATAAGGGTTTCACTTCTCAAAACGGGGGAAAACACAATAATCTCCGTTGACGATGACGGGCAGGGCATACCCCGTGAAGAGTTATCCCGCGTGTTTGAAAGCTATAAGCACAGTAAGCTTGAAAATGCCTCAAAGGGAACGGGACTCGGACTTGTAATAGTCCGCGGTATTGCCGAGCTCCACGGCGGAACAGTCATTATCGAAAGCCGCGGCGAAGGCAAGGGCACTGCTGTACGAGTGATGGTCGCCAATGCACCGAGAGGGGATATAAGCCTTCGTGACGGAATTAAACCCTATGCTGACAGCAGTATGGACAGAATACTGACTGAGCTGACCGACAGCCTTGCGCTTGAATGCTACTCAAATCTATATGACGATTAAAACAATTCGATGGTGGTGTCCACAGGACACTGCCATCGATCTTTTACTCGCGCTCATCGCAGGGGCAAAAGCCCCTTTGGTCGGCGCGAGGGCTCACCTTGTTCGCCTTAGGGTGTTTTTGAACGGGCAAAGCTCGTCCAAAAACGGATTTGGATTTTATTTGTAGCTTCGCGTCAAACTCTGCGAGGCTTTTTTTATCAGTAGCCGAGCTCTTCGTCTATGAGTACGACCTCGACCTTTTCCATGTCCATCATGGGAGCCATGAGCACCAGCATTGCACGGCATATTCTGTCCGCCGAGCGACAGTCATAGCACTTGTCCTGCGCCTTGCAGGGAGTCTGCCCCTGAAAACGCTTTGAATTCATGGGAGCTGCGACGTTTCTCGCGCGTTCGATTGCTGAATTTATGTCGGGGCAAATCTTGTTCGTTCCAGAAATTATGTAAACCGACTTCTGGCCGAATACCTGACCTGCCAGACGGTTGCCGCGGCCGTCGATGTTGATGATTTCGCCCGTTTCCGCGATAGCGTTTGCGCTTGAGATAAACACCTTGGATGCGTTCTCATTTTCGAGGGTTTCCCAGCCGGGAGTTTTCCAGTGCCAGAATACCTCGTTGCCCGCATCGCAAAGGGTTTCAAAAAGCCCCATCTGCTGGGCGGTCATGCTTCCGCTTATGCCGACGGTGGTGTCCCTGATATTTGCGGCAAGATAGGCAGAAGCCTCTTCCTTGCTTGCAAAGTGGCTTACCTCAAATCCACGCCCTTTGAGGCTTCTGATTGTTTTTTCGATGTCCATATGTACACGCACCTTTCGCAGGCGGAAAGCCGCCTTGTATTTTACTGAAATTATATATCAACATGTGTCAATTATCAAGCCGCTTTTCAAGCTCGTTAAGAAGCGAGGCGGCGGAGAATGCAAGCTCTTTCGACTGCTCGGAGCTGTTTGCGCTGGCAAGTATTCTGAGCGCTTCCATATCGGGATTTGCTTCTATTCTCAGCTCATAGTCATCGCCTGTGATGCGAAATCCGTCGTTAAAATCAGCACCCATGTCCATAAAGGTTTTTGAAACGGTGCTCATAAGCCGCGCTCTGTCGCGGCAATTGACGGATGTCGAGATATATCCTTCGCCCGTATGAGCTTCGTTTGAAGCGGATTGCGGCTGTTCTTCAAAGCCGTCAGCAAGGTCAATGTCGAGTCTGCCCTCGAGCGCATCCACACAGCATTGATAATAGCTTTTCGGAGTTCCTATATCGCACCAGTAGCCGTCGCAGGAGAAGCCGTAGATGAGCTCATTTTTATCCAAAAGCAGGGGGAATAAATCCTTTGCGAAGTCAAATTTCTTATACTTCGGAACAAGCTCCATTGCTCCTGCGGAAATAATATAAATCCCCGTGTTTACGAGATTTGTCACAACGTGCGCCCAGTCGGGCTTTTCGATGAAGGAACGCACACAGCTTTCTCCGTCGCACAGTGCAAGTCCGTAGCGCAGGGGATCTGAATGGGGATAAAGCGCAATGGATACGGCAGGCGAGTGCTTTTCGTGAGCACTTATCAGCTCGCGCAGATTAAAGTCGCATATGGCGTCTCCGCTTATGACGAGAAAATCCTCATTCCCGTAAAAATCCTCGCAGTTTTTTACACCGCCTGCCGTGCCGAGAGCATCCGTTTCAATGCGGTATTGCATACTGACTCCGAATTTTTCCCCGTCGCCGAAATAATTCTGAATTTCCTCGGGGCGGTATTTAAGCGCCGCGCATATGTCGGTGATGCCGTTTTTCACGAGAAGCCTGACGATATGCTCCATAACGGGTCTGCCGCAAAAGGGAACGAGAGGCTTGGGCGTGTCACCGCTGACGGGCTTAAGCCGTGTGCCCTCGCCGCCTGCCATAATAACTGCTTTCATAAAATCACTTCCTCGCAAGATATTTTGCTCAACAGAAGTTAAAATTATTATTGTAATAATGAAAGGATTTTGCTATAATGTTAAATTACTATAGTGGGGGCAGTATTTGCTCTTAAGGTATATTGACATGAATAAAAATACAACAAGAATTTTTGAATCAAATACAACGCCGTATCTGCTTTTCCTCATAGCCTTTGCGGTGGTAACGCTTATGCTTAAGTATTACTATCTCGCCGCGGCTGAGGGTGTTGTGGTGCTCGGACTTGTTATTTATTCCGTGTTCAACCGCAGAAAAAAGCGCAAGGCACTCAAGGCTTATATCGAATCGGTTACCTACGATACGGAAACGGCAAAGGATAACACTCTGATTAACTTCCCTCTGCCCATAGTTGTTTTCAGAATTGACGATTCACGAGTCGTATGGGGCAACGAGATGTTTTTCGATATCTGCGGTGTATCGGGCTCGAAAACCGATATTACCGTAGCCGAGCTTGTTCCCGAGTTCTCGGGCAAGTGGCTTCTGGAGGGCAAAAGCCAGTGCCCCTCTCTGCTTGAGGTTGACGGAAGAAAGTATCAGATATACGGAAACATCGTCCGCTCGGGTGATGCTGAAAATCAGTCCTATATGGGCATAGCCTACTGGCTGGATATTACCGATTACGACGAAATGCGCCAGGAGTATGAGGATTCCCAGCCTGTTGTTGCGATATTCGTAATCGACAACTTCGAAGAGCTGATGAAAAACCAGCCCGAGCGTATCAGAAACGACCTGCGCGATGCAGTCGGAGATAAGCTCCAGCAGTGGAGCGACGGCATGGGCGGCATAATCCGACGCTTTGACCGCGACAGATATGTTTTCATATTTGAAGAGCGATATATGGATGCCATTTTAAAGGGGAAATTCAGTGTGCTTGAAGAGATACATCAGGTCGTAAGCCCCAACGGTATCCGAGCCTCACTCAGCATCGGTGTCGGCAGAGATGCGGAAACCATGGAAGAGGCAATGCAGTTTGCCGAGCTCAGCTCGGAAATGGCACTGTCACGAGGCGGCGATCAGGCGGTTATCAAAAACCGCTTCAACTTCGAATTCTACGGCGGCAAAGCAGGGGAGATTGAAACCCGAACAAAGGTTAAATCCAGAGTCATGGCAAACGCCCTTGCAGAGCTCATCAAAGCCTCCTCGCAGGTGCTGGTTATGGGTCACCGCATAAGCGATATGGACAGCATCGGCGCATCCGTGGCGGTTTGCAGTATGGCGAGAAAATACGGCGTAAAGGCAAACATTGTTGTAAACGAGGAAAAGACCGCGGCGAGGGTGCTCATAAACAAGCTGAAAACAGCTCCCGAATACAGGGAATGCTTCATAAATACGCAGGAAGCAATGCTGACAGCAACAAGCAAAACCCTGCTGGTTGTTGTTGATACAAACCGACCCGAGCAGGTCGAGGATATGGGACTTCTCCAGTCCTGCAGCAGACTTGCGGTTGTTGACCACCACAGAAGAGCGGCAACCTATATTGAAAATGCGGCGCTGAGCTTTATCGAGCCTTACGCATCGTCTGCGTGTGAGCTTCTCACCGAGATGATTGAGGTTGTCATGGACGAACCCGACCTTCTCAAATGCGAGGCGGAGGCAATCCTCGCCGGCATCGTTCTTGACACAAAGAGCTTCACCCTCCGCACAGGAGAGCGAACCTTTGAAGCGGCGGCATTCCTGCGCAGAGCGGGAGCGGATACATCCGAGGCAAAGCGCTTCTTGCAGAGCGGGCTTGAACAGTCGGTTGCAAAATACAGGATTTTGCAGAATACAAAACTTTACCGCGGCGTTGCAATAGCAATTCCCGATGAAAAGCAGAACAGAATAGTAGCGGCGCAGGCGGCAGACGAGCTTCTGAATGTTGCGGGAGTCGATGCTTCGATGGTAATGTTCCAGACCGAGGAAGGCGGAGTGTTCGTATCCGCACGTTCAATCGGCGAGATGAATGTCCAGATGATTATGGAAAAGCTGGGCGGCGGCGGAAACCGTGCAGCAGCTGCGGCAAACATGGAAGGTGAGCTTCTGAGCGATGCCGAAGCAAAGCTCATGCAGGCAATTGACGAGTATATAGATTCTTGACAGAAGAAAGGACACATAAATGAAAGTTATATTCAATGTTGATGTAAAGGGACAGGCAAAGAAGGGCGAACTCAAGGAAGTTTCCGATGGTTACGCACGCAACTACCTCCTGCCCAGAAAGCTTGCCAGCGAGGCAACAGCAGATAACATAAACGCACTCAAGCTTAAAGAGAAGGCAAAGGCGGCTCAAATTGCCCGTGAAAAGGCAGAGGCTGAGGAAAACGCAAAGAAGCTCCAGGGCATCACCGTTAACGTTCGCGCAAAGGCGGGCAACGGCGGCAAGCTCTTCGGTGCTGTAACCTCTCAGGAAATCAGCGTGGCACTTAACGAGCAGCACGGCATTTCCATTGAGAAGAACAAGATTGTTCAGACTGAACCCATAAAGACCTTCGGCGCATTCGACGTCAAGGCAAAGCTGGGCTACGAAGTAAGCGGAACAATCCACGTGTTGGTAATTGAGGACAAGTAAGTTTTAGGAGAAAGATATGGACGAACTGCTGGGCAGACAGGCACCGCATTCGGTAGCGGCTGAACAGGCTGTTATCGGCTCGATGCTGATTGACTCGCGGTGCATACCCGATGTCATTGAAAAACTCAAGGGCAACGAATTCTATATTCAGCAGAACAGGGATATATTCGAAACGGTATATTCCATGTTCTCCTACGGTCAGACAATAGACCCCATAACAGTTCTTGACCAGATGAAGGTTCGCGGTGTTTATAAGGACACCAGCGACGATTATGTTGCCGAGCTTATGCGTATAACTCCCACTGCGGCAAACGTTCTGGAGTACTGCTCAATCGTAAGCGACAGAGCACTGCTCAGAAATCTTGCTACTGCGGCGGACGAGATTAACGACCTTGTATATTCCGGCTCGGGCGAAGCCGAGAATATGCTTGAAGCGGCAGAGCGCAAAATCTATGCTCTGCGCAACGGCAGAAATGTGGGCGGACTCATGCCCATATCCACAGTCGTTCAGTCAGTGTATGAAAATCTGTCCGAGGCGGCATCAAGCGGAAATAAAATCCCCGGACTTCCCACCGGACTTCCGGACCTTGACCGAAACATTCTCGGTCTTAATAAGGGCGAGCTTATTCTCATTGCCGCACGCCCCGGTATGGGTAAAACCAGCATTGCGCTGAACATTGCAATGCATGTCGCAAAGAGTATCGACAAGACGGTTGCCGTCTTCTCTCTGGAAATGAGCAGGGAACAGCTCGTAAGCAGACTGCTTGCCGGCGAGGGACTTGTGCCCTCACAGAATTTGCTTACAGGTCAGCTGAATACTGAGGAATGGCGCAGAATTGCCGCCGCCGCTCAGGTGCTTTCCGCAACGGATATGCGCATAGACGATAACCCGACACTGTCCGTTTCCGATATGAACGCACAGTGCCGCCGGGTCAATAACCTCGGCCTCGTGGTCATAGACTACTTACAGCTGATGCAGTCGGCAGGCGGGGATTCCAGAAGCTATGCGGGCGAAAACCGCCAGCAGGTTGTCAGCGATATCAGCCGTATGCTGAAGATTATGGCAAAGGAACTGAATGTTCCCGTTATATGCCTTTCACAGTTAAGCCGTGCAAGCGAGGGCAGACCCAACAAACGCCCCGTGCTTTCCGATTTGCGCGAATCAGGTGCAATCGAGCAGGATGCCGACGTTGTCATCGGCCTTTACCGCGACGGATACTACAATACCGAGAGCGATAACCCCAACCTTGCAGAAGCGATTATTCTTAAAAACCGCAAGGGCCAGACAGGTACGGTAAACCTTACATGGCTGCCTGAATATACGACCTTTGCATCATACGACAATAAGCACAGCGATGAATATTGATTTAAACGAGAAATTCAATATGCTCAGCGAGGGCGATGTTCTTCTTTGTGCGGTGTCCGGCGGTGCAGACTCCATGTGCCTGCTGCACCTCATGAAAGAAAAAGCGGAAGAATTGGGTATAACAGTAATAGCTGCCCATTTTAACCATATGCTCAGAGGCGAAGAAGCCGACCGCGACGAAGCCTTTGTTGCCGAATTCTGTGAGAAAAACGGAATCCCGTTTGTATCGGGCTCCGGAGATGTCAGAGCTTATGCCGGAAAGAATCATCTCAGCACTGAGGAAGCGGCGAGAAGCCTGCGGTACGAGTTTCTGAAAAATACCGCCGATAAAAACGGCTGCACAAAGATAGCAACCGCCCATAACGCGGACGATAATGCGGAAACGGTGCTTTTAAACCTGACCCGCGGAAGCGGTGCAAAGGGGCTTTGCGGAATTCCACCCGTAAGAGATATATTTATCAGACCTCTGCTTGATAAAAGAAGGGAAGAGATTGAAAAATATCTTGCCGATAATGATGTCCCTCATATTGAGGACAGCACCAATGCCGAAGACGAATACAGCCGCAACAGAATAAGGCATCATGTTATACCTGTTCTGAGCGGTATTAATCCCGCATTCTCGGAAGCGGTCATGAGAACATCGGAGCTCATGCGCGAGGATGAGGAATGCCTCGGGGAAATTGCTCAGGATTTTGTGAGCGAAAACCTCAGGGGAAATACACTTCCGGTTGATGAGCTCACAAAGCTTCCCAAGGCCATTTTAAACAGAGTGTTCCGCATAGTGTGCGGAAGAGCGCTGTCGGCATCTCATGCGGAAGCCGTGTGCAAGCTTCTCGACGGCGAAGGCCTTGCTTATGCCGATATCCCCAATATGCGCATTTCACGGGATAACGGTTATCTTATTTTCGGAGAAGGAGAAGAGAAACTTCCCGAGCTTGAAATTAAGATAGGGCAGAGCGTAAGCCGCGACGGAATAACAGTCAGCGCAGAAATAACAGACAACAGTCAAAATGTTTTTAATTCGTTAAATACTTTTTACTTTAAATGTGGTAGTGTATGTGGTAATATGTTCCTCACGTCACGCAGGGACGGAGATAAAATCAGACTCGGTTACCGCAAATGCACAAAAAGCCTGAAGGATCTGTTTTCCGAAAAGAAAATGACTCAGGCAGAGAGGAACATGACACCCGTTATAAGAGACGAGAAGGGTGTTATTGCCGTGGGCGGCTTCGGTGTCTGCGAAAGATGCACCGCATCCGACGGCGACAGCGTAATATGCGTTAAGATAAATACAACTGATAATACTTCGGGGGAAAAGATTAATGGATAATATGAAAGATGATATTGAACGCGTCCTTATAAGCGAGGAAGAGATAAAGGCAAAGGTAAAAAAGCTGGGCGAGGAGATATCCCGCGACTTTGAAGGCAAGGACCCGCTTCTTGTGGGTGTTCTGAAGGGATGCTTCGTGTTTATGTCCGACCTTATGCGCTATATCACAATTCCCTGCTCGGTGGACTTTATGGCGGTTTCCTCTTATAAGGGAACTTCCTCCACAGGCGCAGTCCAGATTCAGAAGGACCTGAGCCAGAACATTGAGGGCAGACATATCATCATGGTTGAGGATATCCTCGATTCGGGTGTAACCCTCAACTATCTCCAGGGCTATCTGTCCAACAGAAATGCCGCATCCATTACCATTGCAACTCTTATGGATAAGCAGGCAAACCGCAAGGCTCCCGTTTTTGCAAGATATTCATGTTTCGATGTTCCCGACGAATTTGTCGTCGGCTACGGACTTGATTATAACGAAAGATACCGCAATCTGCCGTATATCGGCGTTCTGAAGCCTGAAGTTTATTCAAACGAAGGCTGATAGCTAAGCCACAGTTAGGAAGTGATCGATTGAAACCAAAACGCAACCGCGCAAGAGACATAGGCTTCTATGTTCTCATAATTGTCATTCTGGCATGTACCATATTCACCATGACCATGGATGACCCCAACGACAAGCTTACTTATTCAGACGTAGTCGATCTGTTTGAGGACGAGCAGGTCAAGTCTTTTGAATATGACGGAACCTCCGATGTCGTTGTTCTTCACCTGAAGGGTGAGGGCAAGGAGGAAGGAAAGACCGTCGAGTGTGATGTATATAACTTCTCGCTGTTTTACAACGACTTAGGCGAGCTCATCAGAGAACAGCATCAGAAGGGTATAATCGAGGAGTATGAGTACGAAGCTCCCGAATCGTCCTGGTGGATTGCAATTCTGCCGTACCTTATCGTCATGATACTCTTCATGGTGATGTGGTATGTCATGATGAACAAATCCGGCGGAGCGGGCGGCGCAGTCGGCAAGTTCGGCAAGGCGAGAACCAAACTCGGCTCCGAGGAAAAGACAAAGAAAACCTTTGCGGACGTTGCAGGCGCGGATGAAGAAAAGGAAGAACTCAAGGAAATCGT
>JAZLFI010000057.1:0-1161 GCA_045615725.1 Oscillospiraceae bacterium | reverse complement strand
CGGGCTTGTTAAAATCAGCGGAAACAGAATTGAACTTGCTCCGCTCGGACGGATTATGGCTGAACATTTCCTCGGTATGAACCGTGTGTTAGAGATTGACAGGCTCGTTAAGATTATGGATGAGCCGCTGGAGATTGTTGCAGAACTTGCCGCCATCGAAGAAGAGGTGGCGAAGGAAAAACGCCGCGAGGAACGCCGTTCTTCATCCGTTGAAAAAGCAGGAGCAGAAACTGCAAAAGCGCTTTCATCAAACAAGAAGGAACCTCCGGCATGGGTTGCGAAGCGCAAAGAACAGAATGCTGCAGCAAAGCATGAGCACTCACGGATGCGTGCAGAGCCAGCCGGAAATACGCCTGCAGAAGTCTCATCATACACACCGAGGCGGGCAACAAAGGAACAGGCTGAAAGAATTGAGCGGAAAAATCGCGAGGCAAATCAGTTTATCCCTGCGCCGAAGCGGAAGAAGAGTAATGAATGGGATGCTGTTGAAGCGGGTATCGATGCCAGAAGAGCCGGCAAGTATGATGATGCTTTAGGTATTCTTTCGGCATGGGTTGATAATCACCCGACAGACAGCCGTGCATTAACTGAGCTTGGCAAAGTCTATGATTTACGCGGCGCACGCGATGAAGCATATTCATGCTACAGCCGGGCAGCAGCTGCTGATACGCAGAACCGTGAGGCGATTGACAGAATGAATGCTTACCTGATTGGTATCACCGTTGAGATTGACAATGATGAACCGGCGGCGCGGATTCCATCAGGCGTTGTGATGAAGAAGAAAGAAAGGAATGAATAGGTTCAGATGAACTATTCACTCACCTTATTTTTGAATAAGGGTTATTATTTTTGGGGCTATGAAAATCACCTTCAAATATGCTATTAAACCCCATTTTACTATCTCAGATACTAATCCATCTTTCTTGTCTGATATGGATGGTTAGTCTGGTCAGTGGGTTTTGCCGAAGAAACCGCAAATCTCCGCGAATCTCAAACGCGAGCCGCATGCCCTGCGGTCATGCTCTATCTTCGAGGCTAAAGCCTCTCGATAATCACAGCCCTATTCACCCGCATTTTATCCGCTGGTCGCACGGCAGAGCCGTGCTTTAGCTTCGAGGCTAAAGCCTCTCGCATATCATGGGTGCGGGCGGGCTGCTGTTT
>JAZLFI010000056.1:0-7017 GCA_045615725.1 Oscillospiraceae bacterium | reverse complement strand
TTAAAGCCCGTTTCAACGTAAAAATTCCTTGTGCTTCTCGCGTACTGACCGATATATGGCATACTGTCAAGGCTCATGCAGTCCTGCGCCGCCCAGTAGTATTTTTCCTCGGCTTCGGGGTAATGCTTATTTGCAAAATCGCACAGGAAATCCCAGCCGCCGCCGTTTTTACCCGTACGCGCACCGCCGCCACCCAAAAGAAGCAGTCCGTTATAGTTACGGAACGACATTCCCGCATCGCTGTCATCCACATACATGCCGTCAACGGCAGGTGCATTCCGGAAGGCAATTACGTAAGAACGGTGCTGATACAACTTCAGATAGTAAGCGCCGTGCTTGTTGATAAAGGGAAAATGAGTCGCGCATATAACCTTATCCGCAGTTATCCTGCCCTTATCCGTCACGGCGGTGGTACCGACCATTTCGCGCACGAATGTATGCTCGAAAATGTTAAGCTCTCCCGCAATTCCCGCAACGAATTTCAGCGGATTGAACTGAGCCTGATTCGGGAATTTCACCGCACCCGCCGTTCTTATCGGCAGGGGCAATTCCCTGCGAAACTCCGCTTCTATACCTATTCTCCGCAGGGCATCCCTTTCCCTGTTCAGCTTAATTCTGTTTGACGAATAAACGTAGTTATCTACCCGCTCAAAATCGCAGTCAATATCCCTGCACATTTCGGCGTACTTATTAAGTGCCACAGTATTGGCTTCGTAGTATTTTCTCGCTGTGCGCGCACCTTTGTCGTTCATAATTTTATGATAAATAAGCCCGTGCTGAGCTGTTATTTTCGCCGTTGTGTTCTGCGTATTTTCGCCGCAGATACGGTCTTTTTCAACAAGAATGTATTTAACGCCCTTCTGGTGCAGAAAATATGCTGTGAGCACTCCCGCCATGCCGCCTCCGATAATGAGCACATCCGTTTTTACATCGCCCTCAAGTGCGGGAAATTCGGGAAGCTCGGTTTCCTGCCATACTGATTTCATACATTTCACCTCGCAATAAGTATGGGAGGAAATGAGTGTAAAAATGCGAAAAAAATTCTGCGGCTGGTACTTTAAGTGCCAGTCCGAAACGCAGACCCTTGCCATCATACCCGCGACCCACGGAAAGCAAAGCTCAATTCAGATTATTACTGACGGGGGCGCATGGAATTATGACGGCGATACAAGCGGCTGTATTTTCGGCAGTGACGGAATAAAGCTGAACATTAACTCAGACGGGCTTTCCGCTGTGGGTGAGCTTAAATTCGGCAGGCTGACACCCATAAAATACGACATAATGGGTCCGTTTAAATATGTTCCGTTTATGGAATGCCGCCATTGCGTTTTAAGCATGCACCACCGAGTTGACGGCGAAATAAGCATAAACGGCAGCTCGTATGTCTTCAGCGGTGCTGACGGCTATATTGAGGGTGACAGAGGGTATTCTTTCCCTTCCGAATACGTCTGGACTCAATGCTTCGTCGGCGATGGGTCTCTGATGCTCAGTGTCGCTGATATTCCCCTTGCAGGCAGGCATTTTACGGGCATTATCTGCGTCATTTTATGGCAGGGAAAGGAATACCGCCTTGCAACTTATCTCGGAGCAAAGGCAATCAGAATTTCCGACGGAGAAGTAGCCATACGTCAGGGTAAATATACTTTTTCGGCAAGGCTTATAGAAAAGCAAAGCCACGGACTTAAAGCCCCCGTTGGCGGAGATATGCTCAGAACAATTCACGAAAGTGCGGCATGCCGCGCCTCTTACCGCTTTGAGAAAAGCGGCTCCGTTCTGTTTGAGTTTGAAACAGACAGGGCATCTTTTGAGTTTGAATACGGAGGAGAAAAATGAACAGACTGGCAAATGAAAAATCACCGTATCTTTTACAGCATAAAAATAACCCCGTGGACTGGTATCCATGGGGCAATGAGGCATTTGAAAGAGCAAGGCAGGAGGACAAGCCCGTGCTTTTAAGCATCGGCTATTCCACCTGTCACTGGTGCCATGTCATGGCGCACGAATCTTTTGAGGACACCGAGGTCGCGGATATACTCAATGAAAACTATGTCTGCATCAAGGTTGACCGAGAGGAGCGTCCCGACATTGACGCAGTTTACATGCGCGCATGTCAGGCAATGACGGGAAGCGGCGGCTGGCCGACAACTCTGTTTCTCACTCCCGACAGGAAGCCCTTTTTCGCGGGGACATATTTCCCCAAGCACAACCGCTACGGGCAGTTGGGATTTATTGAACTTCTCAGGCGTATATCTCAGCTTTGGAAAGACGATCGCGAAAGGCTTATTAAGTCGGGCGAAAAAATCACTGCCGCAATCAGCGCGGAAAATAAAAAAAGCGGTGAGCCGAGAGATTCGCTTATCGAAAAAGCACGGCAAACTCTGCTTCAGAGCTTTGACCCCAAGTGGGGCGGCTTCGGCTCTGCGCCCAAGTTCCCCACACCGCACAACCTGCTGTTTTTGATGAGGCTCGGTGATATGGAGCCCGTCGAAACCACGCTTAAGGCTATGGCACGGGGCGGAATATTCGACCAGATAGGCGGCGGATTTTCGCGATACTCGACTGATATCAGGTGGCTGAAGCCGCATTTTGAAAAAATGCTGTACGACAATGCTCTCCTGACCATCGCATACTGCGAGGCATATGAGCGCACAAAAAGCGAGGATTATTACAAAATCGCAAAGCGCACGGCGGATTATATGCTCCGCGAGCTCCATGCGCCAAGCTGTGCATGCTACTGCGGTCAGGACGCCGACAGCGAGGGCGTTGAGGGCAAGTTCTACACCTTTATTCCCGAGGAAATTATATCCGTTCTCGGCAAGGATGAGGGTGAGGAATTCTGCCGTTTGTACGGCATAAACGAGAGAAACAACATTCCGAATCTCATTAATTCCTCGGAAGAACCATGGTCGGAACCGCGGCTTAAAAAGCTTTATGACTACCGCAGACAGCGAAGTAAATTACACACCGACGACAAGGTTCTGCTGTCATGGAACGCATGGGCGATGATTGCATTTACAAAATGCGGATACACCAAAAGTGCTATCGACATCAGCAATTTCATCGAGGAGAACATGACCGATGGGGACAACCGCTTGCATCTCCGCTATCGCGACGGCGAAGCGGCAATCGACGGTCAGCTCGACGACTATGCGGTCTATGCCCTTGCGCTTTCAGAGCTGTACCGTGCGACCTTTGACATCTTATATCTGGAAAAAGCTCTTTTCCGAGCCGAGCAGATGCTCGACTTTTTCGAGGACGAAAACGGCGGCTATTATCTCACTGCCCACGATGCTGAGGAGCTTATTAAGCGCCCGAAAGAAAGCTATGACGGAGCCATTCCCTCGGGCAACTCCGTTGCGGCAATGGTGCTGGAAACCCTCGCTCAGCTTACGGGCGAGCAGAAGTGGCGAAAAGCCGCTGACCGTCAGATGCGTTTCACGGCAGGACAGGCGGAAAGCTATCCCGCAGGCCACACATTTGCCATGCTCGCCATGCACAAGGCGCTCAATCCGAGCCGCGAGCTTATTGCCTGCGCTGAAACTCTGCCGAAAGAGCTCAAAAATCTGAAGGCTGACGATTTAAATATTCTTTATAAGTCCTCTGAAAATGCCGAGCGACTTGCAAAATGCGCGCCGTTTACGGCGGATTATCCCGTACCGAGTGAAAACGCGAGCTTCTATCTCTGCGAGGACGGAATGTGCCACAGGGCTGTGACGAGTTTCAGTGAGCTGAAATTGTAAGAAGATATAAACCTTGCGTAAAAAAGAGGGATATGCAACCTGCATATCCCTCTTTTTATTTTTATTTCAAATCGGAGTCCGACAGCTTTTCGCCTGCCAGAACACGTGCTATGAGATCTGACGCTGTATCCACAGTATATTGGTTCGGATACATAACATATGCTGTTTTACTGGGCATGGAAAATGTTGTGTGATTTCCCCCTGTTCCCTTTACGGCATAGCTGTGAACATCCCACGTTGCCATATCATCGAGCTGCATTTTTGCCAGCGCCGTAATTCTGTAAGACGGTACATCCGTGGCAAACATGCCCTTAAGACTGTTAAGAATACCGGAGAAGTTCTTTAGCGCAGTTCCCATCGTCAGTTTGTCTATCATTGCTGATATGACTTTCATCTGATTTTTTCCGCGGTCATTGTCTCCGTTACTCTGATGATGACGGTCTCTTGCATATGTCAGCGCCTGAGCTCCGTTAAAATGGTTTTCACCGACTTTAACCGATAAACCACCGGTAGAAAATGCCGTATCCGAGTTTATTGTAATACCGCCGATTTTATCAATCAGCCTTTCAAATCCGACAAAGTTTATCTGCGCATAATAGTCGATTTCCTGCCCATACAAATCCGATAGAGTGTCCATTGAGCATCCTATTCCGTACATTCCGCAGTGCGTAAGCTTATCTCTTTCACCTTTTTCACTGACAGAAATCGGAACGTAATAGTCTCTTGGAGTATTTACAAGCAAAATCTCCTTGGTTTCCGTATTGACAGCCATCAGTATGTTTACATCGCTTCGGCTTACATCAAGGAGTTGATGCCGTGTGTCTGAGCCGCTTAAATATACGAGGAACGCAGATTTGCTGTCTCTATTGCTGTTGCCGTTAATCTCAATTTCAGCCTTATATTCATATATCAGCTTTGTATCGGACTCAAAATTCTCGTATTTTTTCTGCTCTTCTACAATCGGCAAAAGAGATTCATTCAGCATTACTGCATCTATTTCTTTTCTGTACAGTGCCTTCACCATATCAACGGTGTTGTCATAGCATACGAAATCCGGACCGCCGACCATTTTCTGTTTAATTTCTCTTATTGCAGCCGCCGTATTTGTATAATCAAATTCCTTAGTATATCCAAAATCATAATCAGCAGCATCTTCAATCGAATTCGCTGCGTCATTTTTCATGACATATACGCCGACAGAAGTTGTTTCGGCTTTAAGATCGGTAACACTTGAAATAGCATCCCCGACCTTTGCAAAAGCAAATCCCGAAACTGCCGCCAGCACCAGTGTTATTATTGCAAGTATGTATGCGATTATGCGTCTGAATCCTGATACTGAATTTTCTCTGTTCTTATCACCTTTGAACAACAGTGTCCATGATATAACGCACAACGCCGTTAATGCTGCTACTGCAATACCGACGAATCGGAACGGTATCATTTTCGATGTTATCAGGATAGTTATTATCACAATGCTGCTTATTATCTGTATAAGCAGCAACGCATAAGATAATCGTTTTTCTCTGTTCATAAAGTGTTTCTCTCTGTTGCGCAATATGATTATATGCTATTTTGTATGTTCAGTCTGTCTTACTAACATATCCGCAGTTTAAGCATTTATGTACTGTGTACCCTTCTGATTCTCTAGTAGCTTTTACTGTTTTGTCTGAAAACTCATGTTCACAGCTTTCTATTTCTTCCTCAATTTCCGATACTTTGTCTTCATCTTCAATGAGTTTTTCGGTTACTTTTATTATCAGCGTATCAATTTTATTTCCAAAAATATCATATACTTTGAGCTCATGTTCACCCGGATAGCATGCAGTTACATCAAAGCTAATTTTGTTATTGCTATCTGCCTCCACATTAATGCAGTCGCACTTCTGTTCAATATACAGTGCAAATGTATCTGTTGATTTCACTGAAATTTCTTTGCTTACAGTGTCATACGGACTTGCTTTCATTTCAATCGTCCAAGTCACAGGTTCGTAATAAAACTCATCCTCATCCAATTCAATTGTCGGCATCTCGATTTCAAGCTTTTTATCGCTAATAGTTATATCAGAAATACATGTAAATTCTTGTGTATTGGATGCATGAACCACGATTTCATTATCGCTTAAACAAACTATATCTCCGTCTTTTGATACTTCGTATATGGCTTCTCCATCTGACAGCAATTCTTTGCCGTCATATCCGACGACCTTGCTGCCAAGTACATAAAGTCCTGCATCTTTACTCGTTACCGCCGAATAATCCGGGCTACAGCCGGCAACACACGCAGTGATAAGCACAGCTGCAAGAAAGAAAACACATATTGAAATATTAGATAAAAATCTTTTCATCTCTACCGTCCAAAATATAGTATTTTTATTATTTTACCACTATTTACCGCCTATTTCAACGAATGTTTTCAGCGCTGATGAAAAAATGAGCCGATATCTTTTAAAACTGAGATATCAGCTCATTTTGTTATTTCCCGTATGAATAACACATAAATTTTTGCTTTTCTTATAACATGTTGATTGATGTTAAATTTGAAGCTTTAAAAGTTTCTTTGCATGGGGTGAGCGCGAGAGGGGATGGGTTTTCCACTCTCGCCTAATTTGAGCGAAGCGGATAAATACTGCCGTAGGCAGAACCAAAAAGAAGGACACGCTTTTTGCGTGTCCTTCTTTTTGGTGGAGCATAGGGGGGGTCGAACCCCTGGCCTGCTCGGGCAGCCGCCCGAACAGCCGCCTACGGCGAAACTGATTTAAAATCGTTTTGCTCGCCGATAATATCGGCAACCGCAAAACATGATACTGGAGGCCAGCGGCTTCTCTCTAAAATTCCACCAAAACAAAAGCCACACCTTGCGGTGTGGCTTTTGCTTTGGTGGAGCATAGGGGGGTCGAACCCCTGGCCTCCAGATTGCGAACCTGGCGCTCTACCAACTGAGCTAATACCCCGTATTCAGTTGCCAAATAATTATAGCACACTTTTTTAATATGTAAAGAAAATATTTGTTGATAAAATCCCCAAACTGTTGTAAAATACCTTTGCGGCTTTTGACAAGGCTGCACTAGTTGGGGAGCTAGCGGTGCCCTGTCACCTGCAATCCGCTACAGCAGGAATGAATTCCCCTCTTAGGATGTGTCATGTGTCGTCTGACTCCGGTAAGCAGCGTTGACGAGTCGGTCTCGCGCAACGGAAACCCGTGAACCATGTCAGGCGGGGAACCGAGCAGCATTAAGCGGTGTTTTTCGTGTGCCGTGAGGGTGCCGGTTCTGAGCCG
>JAZLFI010000055.1:0-1823 GCA_045615725.1 Oscillospiraceae bacterium | reverse complement strand
CGCTCAGCCCGTTCCCCCCAGCCTTGTTCACAGATGGCTCAGATACTTCCCGAATCATCAGTATGACACCAACTACGGTCTGAGCGAATCCTTAGGCCCCGGCTGCGTTCACCTCGGCGTTGAGAATGTTCACAAGGTCGGTGCAATCGGCAAGGCAGGCTACGGCTGGGAGACAAAGATTATCGACGAAAACGGCAACTCCGTCAAGCAGGGCGAGGTCGGCGAGCTTGCGGTTAAAGGCCCCGGCGTAATGATTTGCTACTACAAAAACCGTGAAGCCACCGACGAAATCAAAAAGGGCGAATGGCTCTACACAGGCGACATGGCTAAAGAAGATGAGGACGGCTTCATCTACCTTGTTGACCGTAAAAAGGATGTTGTTATCTCGGGCGGTGAAAACATTTATCCCGTTCAGATTGAAGACCACCTTCGCAAGAACGACAAAATCAAGGATGTTGCCGTTATCGGCGTTCCCCATGCCCGTCTCGGCGAGGTTACAGCCGCGATTATAGAAATCAAAGAGGGCATGACCTGCACAGAGGAAGAAATCCGCGAGTTCTGCATGGAGCTTCCGAGATACAAACGCCCGAATCAGATTATATTCGACAAAGTTCCGCGCAACCCCACGGGTAAGATTGAGAAACCCGTACTCAGAGAAAAATACTGCCACGGTCGTCTCGTTGAGGCGCAGATTACAGGCTAAAGGATTGATAAATTATGAAATGTTTAATGCTCGGCAATGAAGCGTTCGCACGAGGTCTCTATGAGGCAGGCTGCGGATTTGTTTCAAGCTATCCGGGTACTCCGAGCACGGAAATCACGGAGTGCGCGGCAAAATATAAAGAAATATACGCTGAATGGGCGCCCAACGAAAAGGTTGCCATGGAGTCCGCTTTCGGCGCGTCCCTTGCGGGCAAACGCTCTTTCTGCGGAATGAAGCACGTCGGCATGAATGTTGCCGCCGACCCGCTTTTCACAATTTCATACACAGGCGTAAACGGCGGTATGATTATTGCCGTTGCGGACGACGCAGGTATGCACTCATCGCAGAATGAGCAGGATTCACGCCATTACGCCATAGCGGCGAAGCTCCCCATGCTTGAGCCGTCGGACGCGGGCGAAACCCTCGAATTTGTAAAGCGCGCGTATGAAATTTCGGAAGAATACGACACTCCCGTTATTATAAAAATGTGCACAAGAATTGCGCATACGCAGACAATCGTTGAAACAGGGGAGAGGGCTGAAATTGAGCAGAAGCCCTACGAAAAGAACGGCGCAAAATACATCATGATGCCCGGCAACGCCAAGAAACGCCACCCTGTTGTTGAGGCAAGAACCAAGGCTCTGACTGAGCTTGCGGAAACCGACCCGATTAACAGAGTTGAGGACGGATGCGACAAATCAATGGGAATTATCGCTTCCTCGACCTGCTATCAGTACGCAAAAGAGGTTTTCGGCGACAAATATCCCGTGCTCAAGCTCGGCATGATTAACCCCATGCCCGTTAAAAAGATAATTGATTTCGCCGCTTCTGTTGAAAAGGTAGTAGTTATCGAGGAGCTTGACGGAATTATCGAGGCTCACTGCAATAATATCGGCGTCAAGATTCAGGGTAAGGAGCTTTTCGGCTGCATTGACGAGCTGAGCCAGAATATAGTTGCCGATAAATTAGGCGTTGAGCGCGAAAACGGTTATACTCTTGACGAGAATATTCCCATGCGTCCTCCCGTTATGTGCGCGGGCTGTCCGCACAGAGGACTTTTCTACACCCTTAAAAAGAACAAGCTCACCGTTATGGGCGATATCGGCTGTTACACTCTCGG
>JAZLFI010000054.1:0-1161 GCA_045615725.1 Oscillospiraceae bacterium | reverse complement strand
AGCGTTATTTTTTATGTGGAAATCAAAAATCTTTTCGTAGTCGATGTTGCACACAAAGTTGCAGTCAGTCAGAAGTACAAACTCCTCGTCGCAGGGGCGGATAAAGTCCATAGCTCCTCTGAGAGCCTCCATGCGTGTGCTGTGCATACCTGCCTCAGCGGTGTTGAACGGAGGAATTATCATAAGACCGCCGTTTTTGCGCGAAAGATCCCACGCGCGGCCTGAGCCTACATGGTCCATAAGGGACTGATAATTGCCCTTTGTGATGATGCCGATTTTGCTCATTCCGCAGTCAACCATTGACGAAAGCGGAAAGTCGATAAGTCTGTATCTTCCGCCGAACGGAACAGAGCCCATTGAGCGCAGAGATGTAAGCTCGCCGAGAGATTCATCGCCCGCATTCGGGAATATTATACCGAGAACATTGTTTCCTCTCATTTGTCATTCTCCCCCTTTACATCTTCACCTATCATTTCTTTAGGCGCAACAACAACGCCCCTGCCTATCTTAACGCCTGCGCCGACAACCGAAACGCCCCATTCGTCAACATTTTCCATATCCTCAGGGCGTCTGCCTACCACGGCGTCATTTTCAATAACCGCGTCCTCGGGGACAATTGCCTACTGAACAACTGCGCCGCTTTTGCCCACCGTGCCGGGCATGATGATGGAGTCTCTTACAACCGCGCCCTCCTCAACGGTAACATCAGAGAAAAGAACTGAGAAATCAACCTCGCCATAGACCTCGCAGCCCTCGGTTATCATTGAGTTCTGAACTGTTGCCGTGTCAGAAACATAGTGAGGTGTCGATGAGCGGTTCTTTGAGTAAATCTTCCATGAAGAATCCGTAAGGTCAAGGTCAACCTTGGGATTGAGCAGGTCGAGGTTTGCCTCCCACAGGCTGTCGATTGTTCCTACATCTTTCCAGTAGCCGTCAAACGGGAAGGCGAAAAGACGCTCGCCCGCATTGTGCATGGCAGGGATAACATCCTTGCCGAAGTCGTTGCTTGATTTTTCGTCTGCTTCGTCGTCAAGCAGATATTTGCGGAGCTTTTTCCATGTGAACATATAAACGCCCATGGACGCCTTGTTGCTTCTCGGATTTTTCGGCTTTTCTTCAAAATCCGTGATTTCGCCCTCGTCATTTACAAACATAAGACCG
>JAZLFI010000053.1:0-1803 GCA_045615725.1 Oscillospiraceae bacterium | reverse complement strand
AAAAAGGAAATTGCCTGCGCTCTGACACATGATTGGAACTGCCTGCATACCGCCGAAAAACAGTGAGCCTACGCCTGCAAGAATGCAGGAATAGAAGTTAATTGTAAACGAGTTGTAGCCGCGGTTTATCGCAAAGCGGCTGAAAATGCTGAACAGCGCATAGCAGATACCTGCACCTAAGCCCAGTGCAAGACCTACACCGCTCAGCTTCTGATTTCCGCCGCCTATGCCCGATACAAGACAACAGCCCAGAAAGGCGATGACCATAGCGATAAGCTTGCGCTTTGTAAGCTTTTCTCCGAAAAAAAGGACGGACAGCAAAATTACAAAGCACGGAGCGGTGTAAAGCAGGATTGCGGCTGCTCCAAGGCTCATATAATCCATAGCCTTGAAATAACAAAGTCCGAAAATCAGAAGCGAGGCTATTCCCGTTCCGCAGAAGCACCAGAAGTCTTTCCATTTGAATTTGAATGAGCTCTTATCGGTTATTAAGATTGCCGCTGCAAATGCTATCGCCGCGAAAATGCATCTCACCGTGATACAACCGATTGCCGAAATACCGAAGCTTTCAAGCGTTCTGCGGAAAAAGCCCATGAAGCCCCACAGGGTTCCCGCTCCGACCACGGCAAATGTGAATTTATTATTCTTCATATTTCTATACCTATATTGATTTTCAACAGTACCAGAAATAAGGACAGCCTTTGGGCTGTCCTTATTTCTGGTGCGGGTAACAGGGGTCGAACCTGCACGCTCTCGCACAAGAACCTAAATCTTGCATGTCTGCCAATTCCATCATACCCGCATGCGTGCTTTATAATAGCACATGCCTTCACGGCTTGTCAAATTGCCTTCAACTCACATGCTCCGACTTTTCCTTCGGTTGAAACAGACCTACAATCTGGCCTGACAGAATTACGGTCAGCAGTGAATACGCAAGCTTTCCCAAGGGTATATATGTAAGGGACATTGCAAGAACTACTACGTCGCCTATAAGATATACCCACTGTATGCCCATATGCAAAACCTTGGACAGTCCCATTGCCAGAGCGTCATCCCCTGAGGGCGCAGAATTCATGCGCACGCACAGACCCACTCCTACGCCGACGAATATTGCCCCCAGTATTGCGGCAAGAAACGGCATATTCGCAAGCTCAGGCCATATTGGGTCAAATTGCTCGAATATTGCATAGAACAGCGAGAATCCTCCGCCTGCAACCGACGAATAGACTATAAAGGCCTTTCCAAGAAGCTTAAAACCTATGAGATAGCAGATTATATTCATTATAAGTCCCGATACTGCGGGAGATATGCCGAACCAGTTGTGGAATAGAAGCGTTAGTCCAAGCACTCCGCCCTCAGTTACGCCGGAAAAGGAATGTATATTATAAAGTCCGAATGCCAGAATTGCGCTTCCGAGAAGCGAAATAAGGCAGGGTTTTAGTTTAATTGATTTAAGCAAAGTCATACCTCTTAGTGAAACATCTTATATACAAATATAACAGAGCTGTTTATTTTAGTCAATTTGCCGCTTGTACAAAAACAAAAAGTGTAATAATATGTAGCTGGTGATTAAATGAATAAACTTATTGACAAATCAATAGTTGATTTTACTGCCATACTTGCATCTGACGCACCCGCACCCGGGGGCGGCGGTGCCGCGGCTCTTGCAGGCGCTCAAGGCATTGCTCTCTGCAACATGGCAGGCAATATAAGCGCAAACGCAAAAAGGCAGGGCTTATATGCGCTGAACGAAAAATCCGATGCGCTGAGAAAAGAATTTCTCCGTCTCATCGATGAGGATGC
>JAZLFI010000052.1:0-1832 GCA_045615725.1 Oscillospiraceae bacterium | reverse complement strand
GGTTTTCCCCGTTCCACCCTTCGCACTGAAAAATGACACTATTCTCATAATTCCGTAAATTATAATTTTACTTCCGCAAATGTAATAATAATTTTACGGATAGCAAATTATATTTTACGGGAATGGGGGGGGGTAAAATATCACCAGAAAAGATTGACCAAATCCGCTAAAAATTTAGGAAATCTGCCATATTAGTGCTATATTTGTCACCAATTACAATACGCGCGCGAGAAACCCTTTTTGCAAAGACTGCATTAGCGCACGTTCGGTTGTAACGGAAGCCGCCAGGTTCGGGGCCGAAATTGCGAGTCGGAGAGAAACCCGATAACCGAAGCCTACCTGCCAAACGCGTTTTTCAGGGTAAAACCGGCGGGGGCTTTTCCCATACCCTGACCACACCAAATGCCAGAACCCCAAAATACATACAACCGTCATGCCGGACCCGATCCGGCATCTCCCCGTCATTGCGGGCTCGACCGTCATGCTGAACTTGATTCAGCATCCCCCCACTGGTACGCCGCCCGCATCACCTCCAGCGCCGCCCTATTCTTCAAGCGTCTGGCCCACGACGGCATCCACTCATACCGCACCAAATTCGCCCCCGGAATCGTATTTTTGCGCTGCACCGCAGGTTACGCATCGCAGCTCATATCCGATTACTGGGGCAAATTATATTTCTACCTCGATACGGAACATAAACTTCCGGCGCCGATTTCGGAAAAAGAGATGAATAATTTCATCCTCGTCACCTCCGTCAGCGACGAGATTATCCCTCTCTCCGACGTCACCGATGAATTCCTCAAAGGCGACCGCGTGCGCGTCACCGCCGGACTGTTCGAAGGAGCCGAAGGCGTCGTCAAGCGCATCAAAGGCGATCACCGCCTCGTGGTCTCCATCAACAGCTTCGTTGCCGTCGCAACGTGTTTCATAAAGCCGGAGTTTTTGGAGAAGATATAAAAGATTAAAATTTTAGATATGAGCATTTTTAAAGACAAAACATTGATGATCACCGGGGGAACAGGTTCCTTTGGCAATGCGGTTCTCAACAGATTCCTCAGAACCGACATCGGCGAGATCCGCATCTTCTCGCGCGATGAGAAGAAGCAGGACGACATGCGTCACGAGTATCAGGCCAAGATGCCTGAGGTTGCGGGAAAAATCAAATTCTACATCGGTGACGTGCGCAACAAGAGCACCCTGAAAACTGCAATGAAAGGCGTTGATTACATCTTTCATGCGGCAGCCCTTAAGCAGGTGCCAAGTTGTGAGTTTTTCCCTATGGAGGCTGTAAAAACAAACGTCATCGGTACAGACAATGTTCTTGAGACTGCCATAGATGCCGAAGTTAAATGCGTGATTTGTCTTTCAACAGATAAAGCAGCTTATCCTATCAATGCAATGGGCATCAGCAAGGCTCTTGAGGAGAAGATAGCAGTGGCGAAATCTCGCAATTCCGGCACATACGATGAGAACGGGCAGTTCCAAGGCACCAAGATATGCTGCACCCGCTACGGCAATGTGATGTGCTCCCGCGGAAGCGTCATCCCCCTCTGGATAGACCAGATTCGCAGCGGCAACCCCATCACCCTCACCGAACCCAAGATGACCCGCTTCATAATGAGCCTCGAAGAAGCCGTTGACCTCGTCCTCTTCGCCTTCGAAAACGGCCAGAATGGCGACATCCTCGTCCAGAAAGCACCCGCCTGCACCATCCAGACCCAGGCAGAAGCCGTATGCGAGCTCTTCGGAGAGCAGGCAGGCGGCAGCCTCAAAGGCAAAGGCGCACAGGGCCTCAAGGACGCCATCAAAGTCATCGGCATCCGCCACGGAGA
>JAZLFI010000051.1:0-2855 GCA_045615725.1 Oscillospiraceae bacterium | reverse complement strand
ATCGTCCTTTTCAAAGCACCGAACGCCGTTTTCGGCTTCATATTTTAGCTCAAGCTCGTTATCCTCAAAGCCGAAGAGATCTGCCGCCGCGCTTCGTGCCTCGTTCTCGGACACTGTGTCGCCCGATTTTTCTTCTTCGGCGATGTTGTATTTGCCGTCATAGTCAAGCTCGGGAAGCTCGGGAAACTCTCCCTCGAACTCTAAAAGCGCCGCGCTTAAAAGGGATTCGGAGGAATTATCCGCAAACACGTTTTCGGGCTCATCCATGCTGATGTCGCCGTTATCCATATCGTCCTGAAGCTTCGTAAGCTTTTCCGTAAGGCTCGATGAAATTTCCTGCAGGGCTTTGAGATTTTCCCTCTCCTCATCGCCGAAGCCGAACTTTGCGCTGCTTCGGGCAAGGGATTTTGCATAGTCGCCCGTGACACCGATGAAGCCCGCCGTCTGCTCAAGCTCCTGAGTGGAAAACGGGAGTGCCGCCATGGTCATCTCAGCAGCTAAACAGTCGGCATAGATATCCGCGCAGATTTCAGCACTCATTTCCTGCCCTTGCGTATATATTCCGCGGTGCAGTGAGTCGTCGAGATTCTTCACCGCCAGCACCACCTCGGAAAACGCGTGCTGATAGCCGTATGCGGCGGTGTTGCGGTATGCCATAACGTTGCTTCGGTTAAACATGATGTAGCCAAAGCAGGCAAGCACCGCCGCGGTGAGATAAGTTATGATAAGAATAAAACTCTTTTTTCGAATGTACATAAAAACACCTCTGCGGTTATTATTGCCCGCAGAGGTGTAATTTATCTCGTTTATGAAAGTTTTTCTATGCCGACGCGGATACGGCGGAGAGTTTCCTCCTTGCCGAGGATGCGGCATATCTCAACCGCGCCGCCGGGGGTAACCGCCTTGCCTGCCGCGGCAATACGGACGGGCCACATGACCTTTGCGTTCTTGCATTCGCAAGCCGCCGCCATGTCGGTCATTGCGGTGAGAATATTCTCATCGCACCAGTCGTCGATTGCCTCGAAAACGGGGAGCATCTTCTGAAGCATCTCAAGCGAGCCCGCCTCATCGGTCTTGGACTTTTTATGGACGTAGAGCTCGGTTTCGTACTCGGGAAGAGAGTCAAAGAAATCAAGCTTCTCGGGAATGTCGGTTAGCACCTCGGTGCGCTGCTGCAAAAGTGCGGCGATTGCGGCAGGGTCAATCTCGGGCTTCTTTACCGCCTGACGGATAAAGGGCTCGGCAACCTTGGCAAATGCCTCGGGGCTCATGGAGCGAATGTATTCGCTGTTAAAGTATTTGAGCTTTTCGATATCGAAAATTGCGGGGGATTTGGAAAGTCCCTTGATATCGAAGATTTCCGCAAGCTCGTTCATGGTGAATATCTCGCGCTCACCACCGGGGCTCCAGCCTAAAAGTGCGACATAGTTTACGACTGCGTCGGTGAGATAGCCCTGTGCGATAAGGTCCTCGTAAGAGGGGTCGCCGTGGCGCTTTGACATCTTGTTATGCTGGTCGCGCATAACGGGAGAGCAGTGGACGTAGCTGGGGATGTCCCAGCCGAAGCTTTCGTACAGGAGATTGTACTTGGGTGAAGATGACAGATACTCACTGCCGCGGACGACGTGGGTAATGCCCATGAGGTGGTCGTCAACAACGTTTGCGAAGTTGTAGGTGGGAAGTCCGTCGCGCTTAATGAGCACCTGATCGTCGAGGGTGCTGTTTTCAACGGTGATGTCGCCGAAAATTTCGTCATGGAAGGTAGTCGTGCCCTCCTCGGGAATTTTCTGACGGATAACGTAGGGCTCGCCATTAGCGGCCTTTGCGTCGGATTCCTCTTTGCTCAGATTACGGCAGGGGTCTGCAGTCTTTTCAAAGCCTGCGTCCTCCTCGCTCTCGCTCTTTTCGCAGAAGCAGCGGTAAGCACAGCCCTTTTCCACGAGAAGCTCGGCGTATTCCTTATAAAATCCGCGGCGCTCGGTCTGGATATAAGGTCCTACGGGACCTCCAACATCGGGACCCTCGTCGTGGTCAAGACCGCACTCGGTAAGTGTGCGATAGATAACGTCAACTGCACCCTCAACATATCTGCCCTGGTCGGTGTCCTCGATGCGAAGGATGAACTTGCCACCTGCATGGCGGGCAATGAGCCAGGTGTAAAGCGCGGTTCTCAGGTTGCCAACGTGCATATAGCCTGTGGGAGAGGGAGCAAAACGGGTACGCACTTCGCCTTTGGGTATGCGCGACTCCATCTCCTCGAACCATTTTTTATCTTTCATGTTTTTCCTCCAAAACAATTAAAATCACTGTCCATAACAGTGTATTTTACATTTTCGTTATTGTCAAGTGGCTGTTAAAATGATACAATACATTTTTAGTAATAATGAAGGGACAACCCATTCAGAAAGGTTAATACAAACATGGAAAATACCGAAGCAAAAAAGATAATGTTATCCGGCATCCAGCCCTCCGGCGACCTGCACCTCGGCAACTACCTGGGCGCAATCAAAAACTGGAGCGCAAGAGCCGATGAATTTGACTGCTACTATTTCATGGCAGACCTGCACACCCTCACCGTCCGCCAGAATCCGGCAGAGTTCCGCCGCCGCGCACTTGAGCAGCTTGCTCAGTACATTGCCTGCGGTCTCGACCCCGAGAAGAACACTCTGTTCATCCAGAGCCACGTTCATGAACACGCAGAGCTTGGCTGGATATTAAACTGCTACACCATGTTCGGTGAGCTGAGCCGCATGACTCAGTTCAAGGACAAGAGCTCAAAGCATGCCGACAATATAAATGGCGGCCTTTTCACCTACCCCGCACTTATGGCGGCTGACATTCTGCTCTATCAGGCG
>JAZLFI010000050.1:0-1042 GCA_045615725.1 Oscillospiraceae bacterium | reverse complement strand
TGTCAGCATTGTTTCCGATGAAACAGGTATGACCACCGTAAAGTGCGGCAAGACCGAATTCAGCTTCATGGGCATGGACTCCGAGGAGTATCCCGAGCTTCCCTCTGTTGACGGTCTCAAGAGCTTTGAAATTCAGCAGGGCGTTATTAAGAGCATGATTAACCAGAGCATTTTCGCAGTCAGCGATAATGACAGCCGCCCCGTTTACATGGGCTCCATGTTTGAGATTGAAAACGGCGTTCTGACCTTAGTTTCTGTTGACGGTTACCGTCTTGCTCTCCGCAGAGAAGCTATCGAGGGCGAAGAAGGCCACAACGAGTTTATCGTTCCCGGCGCGGCACTGAGTGACCTTGAGAGAATTTGCTCAGATGTTGAAGATAAGATTAAAATTTCCGTAGGCGGAAACCACGTTTCCTTCTCCGTCGGAAACACCGTTATAGTTACAAGACGTCTTGAGGGCGACTTCCTTAACTACAAGAAGGCTGTTCCCGAGCAGTTTAAGTACAGCGTAAAGGTAAACCGCAGTGAGATGCAGCGCGCAGTTGACCGCGTTTCCCTCATTGTTGATGAAAAGACCAAAAATCCCGTACGCATGACCTTTAACGACGGACTTATCGACTGCCTGTGCGTAACTCCCATCGGCAAGGCAGAGGACGTCTGCATGTGCGAGGGTAATGCCGAGGGTCTTGAGATTGGCTTTAACGACCGATATCTCATGGATGCACTGAAGGTCGCTCCAGCGGACGAGCTTTGTGTCTGCCTTAACACCAACTCCTCCCCCTGCGTTCTGCTTCCCGCAGACGGCAGCGACAAGTTTAAATACATGATTCTCCCCATCAGACTGAGAGCGTAATTAATGGAAAAGGTTTCGATAAACACAGAATTTATAAAGCTCGATGCACTGCTTAAATATGCGGCGCTGGTCGGCACGGGCGGAGAGGCTAAATACGTCATCTCCGAGGGCATGGTTTTCGTTAATGGCGAAGAGTGCACCATGCGCGGAAAAAAAATCCGTCCCGGCGACAAGGTAAAATTCGAGCAA
>JAZLFI010000049.1:0-6291 GCA_045615725.1 Oscillospiraceae bacterium | reverse complement strand
CGAGCACATGGTGCTCATCCATGAATACCGCATGGAGCTCGGGCAGAAAATTTACGGTCTGCCCGGCGGACTCATCGACGAGGACGAAAGTCCCGAGGAGTGCGCAAGGCGGGAGCTTAAAGAGGAAACGGGGCTCGACCTCGTTGAAATTCGCGAGGTACTGCCGCCTGCGGCATGCACTGTGGGCATAGGCGATGAGCGCACGATCTGCGTCTTCGGCGTTGCCGAGGGCGAGTTTAACCCCGACAGAAAAACGGGCGAGGAGATTGAAGCGCGCTGGTACACACGCGAGGAAGTTCTCGAAAGACACAAGACCACCCTCTTCGGCTCATGGGCGCTGGCTTACAGCTGGATGTGGGCAAACGGGAAATTATAAAGCAAAAAGCTTCGGAGAATTATTCCGAAGCTTTTTTTATAAGCGATTTCTTTTCCCATGCGCCGCTGAAATAGCGCGCCCACGAGATTGCTATACAGCAGACCCAGCCGATGGGTACTGCGTACCACACGGCGTGATAATCCACGCCGAAGAGATAGACCATGGTGTATGCCGCGATAACGCGGATGCCGAGGGTGGACATGGAGCAGAGCATGGCATAGAATGCGTCGCCCGAGCCCTGCAGAAGTCCAGCCGTGGGGAGATACAGAGAGAACAGTAGAGTGAAAAAGCTCATGAAGCGTATCATCTCGTTGCTCATCTTAAGGCTTTCGCCCGTTACACCGAAGAGGGTTGAAATCTGCGTCGAGAAAACGTAAATCAGCACGGCGATTATGCCCGAGAACACGAAGGACACAAGCTCAATTTTCTTCCAGCATTCGCGGATACGGTCGTGACGGCCTGCACCTGCGTTCTGTCCAGCAAAGGTGGACATGCCCGCGTTGAGCGCCATGATGGGGATGAAGATATAGTTTTCAACCCGGTTGCCGACGGTGAATGCCGCCATTAAGGATGCGCCGAAGTGGTTTACGAGGCGCTGCATGAACAGACTTCCGATTGCAACAACGCTCTGCTGAAGCATGGACGGGATGCCCATTTTGAAACAGCGTGAGCCCATGTCGGCATGGTATCTGAGTTCACTCAGCTTAAAGCGGAAAACGGGGTAGCGGCGGTACATGTAAAACAGCGAGAACACCGTACTGCAAAGCTGTGCGATGACAGTCGCGATTGCAACGCCTGCGACACCCCAGTTAAACACGATGACGAACAGCAGGTCAAGACCGAGGTTTATGACAGTCGAAACGAAGAGGAAGTAAAGCGTCGCCTTGCTGTCGCCAAGTGCGCGGAGCAAAGCCGCGACAACGTTATACAAAAACTGAAACAGCAGACCTGCTGAATATATTCTGAAATAGGTTACGGCTTCACGCAGAACATCGGCATCCTTTATGCCGAGAACGGTGCCTAAAAGCCATTTTGAAAAGGCCATGCCGAATACTACGCCGACTATGCCAGCGACGCTTAAAATGACCAGCGCCGTTGATGCGGCACGGCGGACATCCGCTTCGCGCTTTGCGCCGAAGAACTGGGAGACGACCACGCTGCAACCGATTGAAAGGCCGTTGGCTATGGCGATGAAAAGCATGGTCAGGCTTGCGCAGTTACCCACGGCACCCAGCGCGTCCGGTGATACGTACTGACCGACGACGATACCGTCGACGGTGTTATATAACTGCTGGAGCAGATTGCCCAGCATTATTGGAAGAGAAAATATCAGAACGTGGCGCCAGCCCACGCCCTGAGTCATATCAAGCTTTCCGCGCATAATAATTCCTCGAATATTTTTCAATAGAACACAGTATAGCACTCTTTTTTCGCCTAAGCAAATCCAAGTTGACAAACGCACTTTAAAGTGGTAAAATCCCCCTATAAACCGTTGAAGAAGAGTGAGTAAGCCTTTTTCGTTTTTTCCCAGAGAGCGGCGCATTGGTGGAAGCGCGGCAAAAAACAACTGGCCGAATGGACTTCCGAGGGCGAGCAGAAAGAGCACCGAGTATGCGAGACGGAGTGTGGCTCTCCGTTAAAAAAGGTCTGCGTATGACAGTACGCGTAAAGTGGGCGCAATGCGCCAAGCCGGGTGGCACCGCAGGAAAGTTCCTGTCCCAGCAATAATTATTGCAGGGGCAGTTTTTTGTTGCCCCGAGAAAGGATGCTTATTATGGCAGAAAACAAAATTCCCTACAAAATCTATCTTGAGGAAAGCGAGATGCCGAAGGCATGGTATAACCTGCGCGCAGACATGATTAATAAGCCCGCACCGCTTCTCAATCCCCAGACGGGCAAGCCCAGCACTGCGGAGGAACTGGAAAAGGTCTTCTGTACCGAGCTTGTAAAGCAGGAGCTTGACGATACCACAGCCTTTATCGAAATTCCCACGGAGATACGCGATTTCTACAAGATGTATCGCCCGTCACCTTTGGTGCGTGCCTACTGTCTTGAGGAAAAGCTCCAGACTCCCGCCAAGATTTACTATAAGTTCGAGGGCAACAACACCTCGGGCAGTCATAAGCTCAATTCCGCTATCGCTCAGGCATACTATGCCAAGAATCAGGGACTCAAGGGCCTTACCACCGAGACCGGAGCGGGTCAGTGGGGCACGGCGCTTTCCATGGCATGCGCCTATCTCGACCTTGACTGCAAGGTATATATGGTAAAGTGCTCCTATGAGCAGAAGCCTTTCCGCCGCGAGGTAATGCGCACCTACGGCGCAAGTGTAACCCCGTCGCCCTCAACCGAAACCGCAGTGGGCAGAAAAATCCTTGAGGAGCACCCCGGCACAACGGGAAGCCTGGGCTGCGCTATCTCCGAGGCTGTGGAAAAGGCAGGGGAGCTCGACGGCTACCGCTATGTTCTCGGCAGTACGCTGAACCTCGTTATGCTTCACCAGTCTATCATCGGTCTTGAAACCAAGGCGGCACTCGATAAATACGGCGTGAAGGCCGACATGATTATCGGCTGTGCAGGCGGCGGATCCAACCTCGGCGGACTTATCGCACCCTTTATGGGCGAGAAAATCCGCGGCGAGAGAGATTATCAGTTTATCGCCGTTGAGCCCAGCTCATGCCCCAGCCTTACCCGCGGTCAGTACGTATACGACTACTGCGACACGGGCCGTGTCTGCCCCCTCGCAAAGATGTACACCCTCGGCTCGGGCTTCATCCCCTCGTCAAGCCACGCAGGCGGTCTGAGATACCACGGCATGAACCCCACTCTGTCACAGCTTTGCTATGATGGACTTCTTGAGGCACGCTCTGTAAAGCAGACCGAGGTCTTTGCCGCGGCTGAATACTTCGCCCGCATCGAGGGCATTCTCCCCGCACCCGAAAGCAGTCACGCAATCAAGGTCGCTCTTGACGAGGCGATTAAGTGCAAGGAAACGGGCGAGGAGAAGACCATCGTATTCGGACTTACGGGCACGGGCTACTTCGATATGTTCGCTTACGAGCGCTTCCACGACGGCAAGATGGACGACTACGTTCCCACCGACGAGGAGATAGCCGCAGGACTGAGCAAGCTCCCGCAGTTTTAATAAAAATTAAAGCACCGCTTTTTAAAAGCGGTGCTTTTTTATTTCTTAATTTGTTCTATCATGTCGAAAAAGTACTTTTCATTCAGGAGGGCGATGCCTTGATTCTCATCGCCGAGGACAACAAGTCCGTCGCCGGGTTTTATGCCGAAGATTTTACGCGCCTTGCTGGGTATGACAATCTGTCCCTTTTCGCCTACCTTGACTACGCCGAAAACATGCTTGCCCTTGGGCGGGAAGGGAAGCCCCTGCGCCTGCGGGGAATAGTTTACAAGCTCATCAAGGGAAACACCAAGCACCTCGGCAATGGCGGCACTTTTTTCAATGTCGGGGACGGTTTCACCCGTTTCCCATTTGGACAGCGACTGGCGGGATACCCCCACCTTTTCCGCAAGCTCCTCCTGCGTGAGTTTGTTGAGTTTTCTGAGAGCGACAAGATTATCACTGAACATTTTAATCCACCTTTTTTATTCCCAGTACAGCCCATCTCAGGAACGGGATGCGGGAGATGATTTCATTGAGAATGTAGCCGCCTGCAAATGCGGCGACGGCGCATATGATATAGCTGGGCAGTGCGCCGAGGGATGTGCAGTTATGCAGGTAATATGCCGCGGCGGAGAGGGTGAGATAGTGGAAAACGTAAAGACCGAAGCTCCGCTTTGACATGAACGCGGTGAAGGGCGTTTCAAAGTCGAAATGCTTTTTCATGCCGCCGAGGATTGCAAGGCAGGTGACCCAGCAATATAAGATTGAAAGAGGACTGTTAAGCACGGGGCTCTCCGCATAGTTTTTGCCGAAGTAAATCCACACATAAACGACGGCAAGCACTGCGGCGGCGACGGCAAGGGGAGTGGAGAATTTTTCAATGCGCTCCATGACCTCATCGTGGGAGAATACGAAGTAGCCGAGGAAGAATGCAAGCCCGTAGATGCCGAAGCGGTAGACCGTGATAACGGGGGTGTTCAGTATCTGCGCCGAGCACCATAGGGGGATTGCGAGAAGCAGAATAAGCCACGTTTTTGCCCCGCCGCATTTTTCGTAAAGTCTGTCCTTTTCGACTTTGCGTAAGAGCAGAAGCAAAGCGGAAAACAGCCACAGAAGCTGGATGTACCACAGAACACCCGTGCCCGAAACGGACATGATGAGATACCTTATGACAAAGGGCATTTTCGGCATGGTGTCGAATGCGCCGCCGATTGCCATGTTGAAATAGCCCTGAATCCACTGGAACACGAAAAGGCCGATTGTTGAGGGGACTAAGAGCTTGCGCGTGCGGTTTTTGAGAAAGGTTTTTTCGTCTGTGTGCTCGAGGGAAAAGCGGGAGCACATGCCCGACACGATAAACAGCAGTACCATGAACCAGGGGTAGAGAATGTACTGTATGGCATCCTGCCATTGTGCGGAGGCAAACGGGCCGATAACACCCACCGTCAGGCCGTTGAACATATAAATAACGTGATAGATTACGACAAGCACCACCGTCAGCCAGCGAATGTTGTCCAGGTAGTATTTTCTCATACTTTTCTCCTTTTCGCAAATATTCTTTACATGAAATTATAGAAAAAAGGAGAGCGGTTATCCACCAATCAAAGTTTGCAATTCAAATTGTTTTTGTTAAAATAAGTTGCGAAAAAAGCAGGCTCGGATGAGCCTGCTTTTAATTTTAATCGTCGTTTCTCTTATATCTTATCTGGCAGATATCGTCGCCGCGTCCGATGGTGGAGGGCAGATCCAGCTTACAGCCGAAGCATTCGCCGATGCCGCGGTCGCCGCACATTGCGTAGTCGCAGAGCTTTGAAATTTCCTCGTCACTGCATCCCTGCTTCTGCCATGCCTTGACAAGAGGGCAGTAGTGGAAATCTATGTAGAGGTGGTCATCGTCGCACTGCTTAATGTCCATTTCGAATACCCACTGTGCAATCTTGGAAAACAGCGCCTTTTTGAGTCCCTTGAGGGAGTCGCCCTTGCCGCCCTTTTCGCGGAGGAGATTTCCCTGATAAATTCCGCAGCGCTTTACCGCGTCGGGTGCGTATTCCGCAGGGTCAAGGCCTTTTTTCTTTGCCTCGTCCGTGAGAAGATACATCCACAGCGCGCGGTGCTCAAGCTGTTCTCTTATTGCGACAATAATGGGGTTTTTGATGCTGGCTTCGTTTTTAATGCTCATTACATTTACCTCCCGTTTTTTATTATCATACCATGCAACGCCCATCTTGCGCAACAGAAATTAAAAGCTTATAATAGGCGGAGGAAAAGAGGTTACTAAACTATGCATGACGAACTTACAAAGCTTGATATACAGAAGATGAAAGATGAGCTGGACGAACGCAACAGACTCATGCCCGAGCTTATCGAGGAGGTAAAGCGCACACGCGCATTCGGCGACCTCAGCGAAAACTTCGAGTACAAGGAAGCAAAGCGCGCGCAGAACAAAAACCGAAGCCGCATCCGCTATCTTGAAAACATGATTAAGTCCGCCACCATTATCGGCACGGAATCGGCTGACGACGAGGTGGGACTTTTCGACAAGGTTGAGATCTATGTTCCCGAGGACGACGAAACGCAGATTATTCAGGTCGTGACAACTATCCGCTGTGACCCCCTCAAGGGGCTTATCAGCCGCGAGTCGCCCTTCGGAAAAAGCGTTTTAGGCAAAAAGGTCGGCGATAAATTCACCGTTCAGGTGAACGATAATTACAGCTACGAGGCGGAAATCCGCTCAATCACAAAATCCGAGGACGACGGCTCGGCACCCATTATGAGCTATTAAGGAGAA
>JAZLFI010000048.1:0-3497 GCA_045615725.1 Oscillospiraceae bacterium | reverse complement strand
GCCTTATACTCTCCGAGAGTATCAAGTGTGCAGAGAATCTGTCGGTTGAGATTAGACTCGGAAAACTTATCCCCGTCAACGGCGACGATATGACCGACACCGAGGCGGACAAGATATTCCGCGACATAGCCGCCAAGACCGCCGCATCCGACAACGCACACACAGCTTTTATCTAAGCCATTCATCAGTGTCCACCGCCTGCAAGCATTTTCAGCGCGTGGTCGAGAGTATCAACAACGGCGCCGAGGTTTTCCTTTGCGGCCTTTTCACTGCCGGGGAGGTTTATCACAAGGCTGTCGCCGCGGATACCAGCCGCCGCGCGGGAAAGCATTGCGCGGGGAGTTATTGCAAGACTGTAATACAGCATTGCCTGCGGAATTGCAGTGACCTCGCGTTCGATTACATCCCTCGTTGCCTCGGGAGTAACGTCGCGCTTTGAAAAGCCCGTGCCGCCGGTTGTGACGACAACATCAGCCTTAACCTCGTCACAGCACTTTACAATCTCTTTCGAGATGCCTTCGCGTTCATCGGGAACGATGCCCGTATACACGACCTCAAAACCTGCGTCAGAAAGCATCTTTGCAACTGCAGGTCCGCTTGTGTCGACTCTCTCGCCAACACTGCATTTATCGCTTACGGTTATTACTGCCGCTTTATAGCTCATAATTTCATCCTCACTTCACCGGGTTTATCCAGAGTATAGCCGCCCATTTCGGTCAGGCGCGCTTTAAACTCCTCACTCTTGAGCACTTCAATAAGCTCCTTTACCATGGGACTATCCCATGCGGAATCGGGAATTATCAGGTCATACTGCTCAATGCACACGGGAACGAAGTCCAGTCCGTACATCTGCGCCGCGGAATATATGCCAAGACCTGCGTCAGCGCTGCTTGCTGCTATCTGAGCCGCTACGGCGGTATGGGTGAGTTCTTCCCTCTCATAGCCGTAAAGCGCGCTTATATCGAGGCTCTGCTGCTTGCAGAGGTAATCGAGAAGCACGCGCGTTCCCGAGCCTTTCTGGCGGTTGACGTAGCGGATATTGCCCTTGAACAGATCCTCAAGCTTTTCTATGCCGAGGGGATTGCCCGCGGCCACCATGATGCCCTGTGTTCTGCCGACGCACTCAACAAGGCGCACACCGCCGTTTGGGAAATAGCGCTTTAAGTATGACTCGTTATAACTGCCGTCGTTTTCATCGAGAAGATGACAGCCTGCGGCATGAGCCTCGCCGCGGCGTATTGCCATTATTCCGCCCATTGAGCCCACATGGGATGAGCTCATGAAAAGCTCTTTATTCTTTACATGGAGCATATTTCCCACCTCGTCAAGAAGCGGGTCATGGCTTCCAATGACAACAAGGCTGGATTTAAGCTCGCTGAGCGGTCTTAAAAGCTTCACCTTAACGGTTTCGCCTGCTTCCATGCCCTCGCTTCCCTGCGGCACCTCAAGGATACCGTCGGCTTTCATAAAGGAGGACACGACACCCGCTCCGCGATTGAGGGGCGATGCAATCATTTTACCGTCAACACAGCCCATGCGTACGCGGACAAATTCGCGGTATTTGAGTCCCGAAACTATGGGACGTGAAAGTACGGCTTCTGTATATTCCTCGCAGGCTTCGTTTGCACCGCAGAGGATTTCAAGCACGGGCTTTAGGAATTCTTCGATTACGATTATGCCCGAAACGGGATAACCCGGTACACCCAGAATGGGCTTTGCTCCCTTGCATGCCAGTATTGCAGGCTTGCCGGGTTTGATTGCGATGCCGTGGTACAGCACCTCACCCTGCTCTTCGATTATCTTTACCGAATAGTCGTCGCGGCCTGCGGATGAGCCTGCGTTCAGCAAAACCACGTCGCATTCATCGCAGGCTTTGGAAAGAGTTTCGCGCAGAAGCTCTTTTTTATCGGGGACTATGGGGTAGGTTTTTGCTTCGCCGCCCCATTTTGCTATCATTGCCGAGAATATGGATGAGTTGAACTCCAGAATATCTCCCGGTTTTGGGTTATCGTTGGGAGGTACAACCTCGTCGCCTGTGGGAATGACACCGACTACGGGCTTTTTCACAACGCTTATCTTCAGGCATCCGCCTGCAATCATCGCGCCGATTGCCGCAGGGCTTATCTCAACTCCCTGAGCAAGTATCATCTCGCCTGCGCAGATATCCTCGCCTATCTGACGGATATGCTGCCATGGTGCGGCAGGAGCATATATGGTCACTGAGCCGTCGTCGTTTTTGACGACATCCTCAATCATGATGACCGCGTCACAGCCCTCGGGCAGAGGGTCACCCGTATCGACAACGATATACTCATTCTCTTTAAGCATTACGGGCGTTGTTTCGCCTGCGCCGAAGCTAAGTTTTGCTTCGATTGCTATGCCGTCCATAGCGCTTGCATGGTAATGGGGTGAGCAGATTTTCGCGTAGACAGGTGCGGCGGTTATTCTGCCGCAGGACTGCATAACGCTTATCTCCTCGACCTGCGGCTTCATGCCCTTAGCCGAAAGCAGAGCAATATATTCTTCCTTTGCTTTTTCAAGGGAAACATTTGTCAGATACTGAAATGCCATATTATCACCTCAGATATACAGTAATCTCATCGTCTTTGGCACAGCCCTCGCTGTCGCGCTCAATGACGAAATATCCGTCACAGCCGGCAAGGGAGCTTATAAGTCCCGACTTCGTTCTGACGGGATTTGCATACAAAACTCCGTCGCGCTTTTCCAGACGCACGCCGCTGTACTGCGCTCTGCCGTGGTTTGCGCTGATGGCTTCTGTGAGCTTAGCCTTTACGGATATAATCTTCTCCTCGCATCCGAGAAGCTGTTCAACCAGAGGTCTTACGAAAATCTCCGAAACGAAATGAGCCGCAACGGGATGACCGGGCAGACCGAACACGGGCTTTCCGCCAACATCGCCGACTATGGTGGGCTTACCGGGCTTCATGGCAATTCCGTGGAGCAGAAGCTCACCCATTTCTTCTATTACCGCGCAGGTGGAATCCATCTGGCCCACGGAGCTTCCGCCCGAAATGAGCACCATATCGCACTCGCCCAGAGCTTCAATAAGCGCGGTTTTTAGCTTCTGATATCCGTCGCGCACTATGCCGTACATTTTTGCCTCGGCACCGAAATCCTGCACTGCGGCTGCAAGCATGGATGAGTTTACATCGCGCACCTGACCTCCGCCGGGCGTATGTGTTATGTCAACCAGTTCGTCGCCCGTTGAGATGATGCCGACTACGGGCTTTTTCACAACAGAAACCTCGGATAGGCCGAGGGCGGCAAGAGCACCGATATCCTCCGAGCGCAGAATTCTGCCCATGCGAAGTACGAGCTTTCCCGGGAAAACGTCATCGCCGCGATAGACCATGTTGCCGCCGGGTGCGGCAGGCTTTAAAATGGCTATCTCTCCCCCGCCGTAGCTCTCCGTATATTCAAGCATGACGACAGCATCGGCACCATCGGGCACGGCACCGCCTGTTGGCACATATGCG
>JAZLFI010000047.1:0-1055 GCA_045615725.1 Oscillospiraceae bacterium | reverse complement strand
AGCCGCGGAATCGCCTTGCACATTCCCGGAAGATAGGTAAACGCTTTGCCCGAATTGGTCATAACCGTCTGCCCCTCAAAGATAGGGGACACTATCATACAGGTATCAGGCACAATACGTGCGCCGGAGGCTGCAATTCTCCGGTACAGGTCTTCACGCCCTTTCGCAAGCTCTGCTGCGGCAAAGACATAAAACGGCAGTTTTACCTTTCGTCCGTCGAGAAGATCTGCAAGCTCCGCAAGTTCCTCTGCAGAAAGATGCGGGCATCCTACAGCAACTGCATCCGGCTCTAACTCGCTGAAGAGTTCTTTAATCTCCTCGTTTTCGATTACAACAGACTCACGCTCGTCTTCTGCGAAATGTTTTTTGAAGAACGGGAAGCGTGCTTCAGGAGTGATGTCTTCGACATGGAACAAAGAAACAGCCCCTGATGCCGCCATAGCTGCTCCGAGACTTTTCAGCATGGAACTTTTCGGGCGAATGCCTTTGAAAAGCGGAATCTTATCGCCGGAAATTGCACCGGCAATAATTCCCAGCGCACCGTACTCAGCAGACGTCCAGCCTTTTGTTTCTTCAGGATTCGAGAGAGTAAACTCAATCTGCGGGAGACGATTCTGTACAATGTGCATACCATACTCCGGTGTCTTTCCGGTAAGAGCTGCTGCAAGTGCGGACGGTCCTCCTTCACGGTTTGTTGGTGCGCCGAGAACTGAATTTGCATACACAACCGCGGAAGACTCAGACCAGGCAAGGTGATCTCCGCGTTCAACTATAGAGTAATAATAAGGAGTGCAGGTACAGGTCGGACGAATACCGAGCCTTGTATAAGCGGCATTTACCTCCAGCTGTTTTGCGGCAAAGTCACGGGGAATACCTAAATCCTCCCATCCGTCACGGGGCATGCCGATAGGATTTAAGTACGCCGGAACAACCGCCTTTCCTGAAAGCGAGTTCAGCCACTCTAACCCGGAGTCGCCTACCGTCTTGTAAGACGCTCCGGAAACCTGTACGCTTTTTACCTCGATGAGTCTTTCGGCATTGTATATCTTGCCCAG
>JAZLFI010000046.1:0-1168 GCA_045615725.1 Oscillospiraceae bacterium | reverse complement strand
TCGGATAAAGAGAGTGCCAGCAGAGGCAAACTCAGAGTGCCAAGTTTTGAGGAGCTATGTGATGGGTATCAGCGACAGGAAAAAGAAAATACTCGCGGCTCTTGTGGATGAGTACATTAAAACGGCAGAGCCCGTGGGCAGCAAGGCAATCGCCCAGCTTGCGGACTTGAACTGCTCCTCAGCCACAATCCGAAACGAGCTTGCTGAGCTTACCGCCATGGGCTATCTCGAACAGCCGCACACCTCGGCGGGACGAATTCCGACACCCACTGGTTACAGGATGTACGTCAACGAGCTTATGGAAAAGCAGAAGCTTTCCATTGAGCAGACCGAGGATATAAACAATCGCTTAAATCTTAAGCTTCAACAGCTTGACAGCATGATGACCGATGTCGGTAAGATTGCATCCCAGCTGACCGACTATCCCGCGCTTGCCCTTGCGTCCCCCGCACCGGCAACAATAAAGCGCTTTGATTTAATCTATATTGATGCGAATACATTTATAATCGTTGTGATGCTGAGCAACAATACAGTTAAGAACAAGCTTGTTCATCTTCCCGTTTCCGTAAACCAGCCGATGATTCAAAAGCTTTCAACGCTGTTTAATGCAAACTTCACGGGCATCACAAACGATAAGATTACTCCGCTGCTCATAAACTCCACCGAGCGCGCGGCGGACGATACAGTAGGCTTAAGCTCCGTAATCGCATCCTTTGCGATGGAAACTCTTGCCGAGCAGGGAACGGTTTCAGCTTTCGTAACGGGTCAGAACAGACTGCTCAGCCAGCCCGAGTTCCGAGACCCCGACAAGGCAAATAAGCTTATGAATTATCTTGCCGAAGGCGGACAGCTCATAACGGGCGGCACAGCCGACGACTTCGGCGCTGACGAGGTCAGGGTGCTGATAGGTCCCGAGAATGCCGCCGAGGAGCTTAAAGACTCTTCCGTTGTTCTGGCAAGCTACGATATGGGCGATAACACCCGGGGACTTATCGGAGTTGTAGGACCCACAAGAATGAATTATTCCGAGGTTGCCGCAAAGCTGAGCTTCCTTGCGAAGGGACTTTCCCGACGCTTAGGTGGCGGCGAGGCACCACCGTCGGGTATGCATAACAAACTGATCATCAAGGGAGACGATATCATAGATGAGCACTGATAAGATAAAAGA
>JAZLFI010000045.1:0-6737 GCA_045615725.1 Oscillospiraceae bacterium | reverse complement strand
TAAACTTGACGGGGATATATCGGGGAGCTTCTCCGTGCTCCATAGCGTTTATTACCTCGGGGTCATCAAGCAGAAGTCCGCTTCGTTTTACGTTCTTTGCGCGCTGTTTTGAAAGCTCATCATCGCTTAAATCGGCGCTTATATTGATTACGGTATCGCGTGCAGGGACATACAGAACACCTGCAGGTACAATCTCTTTTCCGTAAAGCTTCTCGCCTTCTCTGCCGAGGGCGAAAAGATACAGCAGCATCTGGAGTCCCATGCCGTACCAGACGTCGGAAAGCGAAAAGCTCTTTCGCCCTGTCTTATAGTCGATTACACGCAGATAGAGCTTGCCGTCATGCACCCAGCCGTCGACTCGGTCGACCACGCCCTTGAGTTCAAGGCTTTCCTCTCCCTCGCCGATACGTACAGGCGGAATTTCGCTGACCTTACCGAAGTCCAGCTCGAATGACAGCGGCTCAAAGTCTGAAACGCGCATCTCTGCGGCAAGCTCGTTCACAACACTGTGGACATTCTTTGCAAGCCTGCGGAACAGGTATTTGAAGCGTTCGGATTTTTCGCGGAAGTCGTTCAGCTTTTCGCGGATGTATTCATTAATATATTTGTCAGTTATTGTTTTGAGCTTTTCGTCGCTGACTTTTTTAAATCCGCCGAGTTCCGTGACCTCTCCTGCCACATGCTCGAGGATATAGTGCATGAAAATGCCCATTTCGGGTGGAGTGAAGCCCGCAGGCTCGCGGGGCTTCGCTTTAAGTCCGTACTGCATGAAATACGCAAATCTGCAGGAGGCGAACTTATCTATGCGCGATGCCGAGAGCTTCAGCTTGTTGCCGTAAAGTGCGCGCACGGAATTAGGCGAAAGGCTTCCACGCATCATCTCGGCGGAGGCTTTCAGCCCGTCCATTCTTTCGGGCATCTTTTTGGCAAAGTATTCTGCCGCGCTGACCTCGATCTCGCCTGCGCCGTGCATACCGTTTGCGGCAAGTTCAAGAGCAGGGGCTTCGGCGTTCATGCGGTTTTCAGCCGAGTCTATAGCCTTTGTTTCAAGGTTAAACATGGTTTTTGCTCTGCTGACCACGAATGCGGGGCGGCAGGCTTCGCCGCTTCCGTCGAATGCGGGATAGCAGAACGAAAGTGTATCCGAGGGCAGAGTCAGGCAGTTATAAATCAGCGAAAACTCGCGCCACAGCCCGCTCTCGCCAGCACCACCCAGATCGATGTCCATTTCAAGCAGTCGTTTCCTCTCATCGGCGGAAAACATGCCGCCCTCATCGTCGGCCTTGGGCAGTCGTGAATCGGACGCCCCCAGCACAATAAGATGCTTGATGCTTCTCTTGCGCATGCGGTCAAAATCGCCTGCGATAACTCTGTCAAGGCTTGCGGGAATTGTGCCTACATCGTATTTTGCCAGAGTCATTGTAAAGAGTCTGCCGAAGCAGTCGCGGTCGGTCTCCGTATCGCCTAAAATTGCCGCGCACTGCTCAAGGGCACCCACGCAGATATCCCACAGCTGAGCATATTCCTGTGCCTTGGCACCCTCGCCGTTTTCGCTCAGAATCTGTGCTCGTTCGGCAAGCTTTTCGGATATATTCAGCTCGTCCAGAAGGCCTGCAAGCGCTTCCGCCTGAGCCTCTGCGGTTTCCGCCGCTTCGCTTCTTTCCGCAAAGCTTTTAAGCGGCTTTATCGCCACTCTGCGCAAAAGATTAATTCTGTCAAGCCTTGCGTTTGCCTCGTCGTCATACTCGCCGCCGAAGCCGTCGGGATGCAGATGCCATGCATCATCCTGTGTCCATGCACTGCCGCGGAGCTGCCACATGAATGCGTAATTTTCAAGCTCATCGCATTCGGACGCGTTAAGTCCCGCAAGCCCCGTACGCAGATAGCTTATCACGTCACCCAGTTCCCAGCCGCCGCCGATTATATCGTATGCGCCTGCAATAAGCGCAGGCAGGGGTTTTGAAAGAACGTCGCTTTTTCGGCTTGTATAGAGGGGCACGCAGTAGTGTTTAAAACAACTTTCAAGGCTGAGTCGGTAATCGTCGAAGCCTCTTACCGCAACCGCAATATCTCTCCAGCGGCAACCCGTATCGCGGACAAGCTCAATGGCCTTTGCCGCCGCGAATTCGCACTCTGCGCTGGCACCCGCCGCGGCGCTTATGCTGATTGCACTTCCGTCGAGGTCGCAGGCCTTGCTTGAGTATGTGAACATGTTATCGGCATAATAAGCCAGTGCTTCATTCTTGCCGTGCTTTTCGGTGAATTTTTCGAGCTTAACCTCGATGCCGTTATTCTCCGCAAAGGCGATGAGTGCTCTCGCCGTTTCCCTGCCGAGCTCAAAAATTTCGCTTCCGTCGGAAAGCTCATCACAGCCTATGCAGACCGCAACTGAAGCACCGCTGAGCATAAGCTCATTTATTACGCGCTTTTCCTGCGCGGTGAAGTCGGTAAATCCGTCGATATAAATGTGTGTATTCTTTCCGACAGAGCTCTTCTGTATCTGCTCTGCCAGTACCGTCAATCTGTCTGTAGGGTCGGCATGTCCGTTTGCCACGACCGCATCATATGCTTCGAGCACAAGGGCAAGGTCATGGAGCTTATCGGAAAGCGAACCTTCGCAGCTGCGTGATGCTTCCATAAGCTCTTCGGCACTTATGCATGCTGTCTTCAGCTCGTCCACCGCGGAAAGGAGCATCGCCTGAAGCTCTGCCTTGCGGCGGGCATCGGAATAAACTTTCAGCCTTGAATGGAGTCCGTCTGATGCAAGTGCCATGCAGAGAAGTCTGCCGCCCTTGTCCAGATACTGAGCCGCACCGCCGCCCATCTCGCCTGCAACTGCGCGTGCAAGACCCGTGAAGCTCAGGACCTCGGCATACAGCGAAAGACTGTCGCCGCAGAGAGAGCAAAGCTCGCGTTCTGCCTCGTGGCTGTACTGTTCGGGAACAAGCAGTATATATCCGCCTTCGCGGCGCTTTACCGCCTCGGCTATCTCATTCATAACTGCGGCACTTTTGCCCGTGCCGGCTTTGCCGCTTATTATTCTGAGCACTGCGCTCCACCTCCGTTGGCATTTATTGATATATTTTATCAAATATGTGCTCTGCCCGCAAGCGCAGAAAGTACTTGTAAGAGAGCATTTTAGACGTTATAATCATTATAAATCATCGGGTGGGTAAAAAACCGCCCACTCTTTTTTAATTTATTTTTCGACAAAATTCGACAAATCTTCGGAAACTCCGTCCGATTTCCCTATAATGCGCCGCGGTTGCGTCGAATTATGTCAACAAAATTACTGAGCCTTCGACGAATTTCGTGTTAAATTTCGGTTCCGTATATGGTAAGTTTATATCAGAAAAGCGGTAGTTTTGCTTAAAAATATACAGGCATCGCCGTTTAAGCAACTTACTGGAGGATTATTTATTATGGAAACCAAAACCCGCATACTTATTGCCGATACAAACGAAGACTTCCGTGTACTTCTGAGCGAACTCCTCACATCCGAGGGTGACATGGAGGTTGTCGCAGGCGTTGATAACGGCATTGACGCCCTCGCCCTTACCGCCGAGCTGAAGCCCGATATACTGATTCTCGACATGATTCTTGCAAAGCTGGACGGTATTGAGGTACTGCGCCGCCTGCCCGATGCCTGCAGAAGCACCAGGGCAATAGTTGTTTCGGGTTTTGTAAACGATAAGGTCATTGCCGAGAGCGCGGCAAACGGAGCCTGCTATTTCATTCCCAAGCCCTGCGACGTTCCCACACTCCTCGGGCGTATCCGTCAGAGCATGAGCTTTGACCGCAAGTCCGTTGCCGAAAGCGGTGCTGTCCCCGTGCCTTCACGCAACGAGCCCAGCCTTGAATCTCAGGTCACGGAGATAATCCACGAAATCGGCGTTCCCGCCCACATCAAGGGTTATCAGTATCTCCGTGAGGCGATTATCCTCACCATCAACGACATGGACATAATAAACGCCGTAACAAAAGTCCTCTATCCTGAGGTAGCGAAAAAGTTTAATACGACTCCTTCACGCGTTGAGCGTGCAATCCGCCATGCAATCGAGGTCGCATGGGACAGAGGCGATATCGAAACTCTGCAGAAATTCTTCGGCTACACCGTTTCAAACATCAAGGGCAAGCCCACGAATTCCGAATTCATCGCAATGATTGCTGACTGTTTGTCACTGCGGCAGAAGCAGGGAGTAAGATAATAAAAACACCCAAGAGCTTTTGCTCTTGGGTGTTTTTTATTTCATCACAGTTCGTAGATGTTATCCACGCAAATCTTTCGTTCGCCGTTTTCGATTTCCTTAATCATTCGGGTGAGCTTATCGTTTACGGGAGTGGGAACATTGTATTCCTTGCCCTTTGCGGAGATATAGCCGTTCATGATGTCAATCTCGGTCTTGTGGCCCTTTTCAAGTGACTGCAGTGTAGATGGCTTGACGTTTTTATATTTCAGCTTGCCCACGAGGTAAACAACGCCCTCGCAGACGGTATTGAATGCCTTGTTGTCCATCGCCGTAAAGAGATTGTAGTTAAGCAGTTTGCCGTACTTGGGAACATCCAGACCCATTGCCTTTGCAACTGCCATTGCCTCGCGGACAATATCGAGGAAAGTTTTGCGCGCTTTCTTCTCGTCGAGGGTCTGACCGAGAGTTTTGCCCGAAATGCCTGCAAGGGAGTTAATGCAGGAATTGATGATAACCTTGGAATAGAGTCGGGAAATGATATCCTCGGAGACCTGAGTGGGCAGTGCCGCGGAGAGCATTGTTGCAAGCTCATCGAGCTGCTTCGGGTGGTAGCCGTTGGGCATGCCGACATAAAACTCACCGTTGCTGGTTACGCAGACGTGATTGGGCTCGATTAAAGTTGCGCCAAAGCCTATCATACAACTGACGGTGCGTTTTTCACCCACAACCTCGGACAGCATATTCGTGCATATGCCGTTCTGCAGGGAGATAACGAGTGAGTCCTCTTTGAGATGCGGAAGCATCTTTCTCGCAACGTCGGGCATCTGCTGATATTTTGTTGCTATGAAGCAGACATCGTATTCTCCCTCAAGGGAGTCAATATCGGGATATGCGTTCATCTTTGTGGTGTAGTTGCCGAGTGCACCCTCAAGAATGAAGCCGCGCTCGCGGATTACCTTTGCCTTTTCCTCGCCGTGGGCGACAACGTCTATATCGTAGCCGTGCTCCTTAATCATAACGGCAACAGTGCCGCCGATACTGCCTGTTCCGATAAGTACAGTTCTCATGCCTTAACCTCCGTATTTTTCAAAATCGTAAGCTATGGTCTCTATGCTGTGAGCGTCACTGGACAAAATGAATTTGCCCCCGTGCTCGCTTATGTACTGTTTTATCGCTGCTGAGGGATAGGCCTCGGTACGGTAACCGCGTGAGATTGCACCTGTGTTAATCTCAAAGAGCTTTCCCGACTTTAAAAGCTCGTCTGCCGCCGCTTTCCATGCGGCGATATAACGGGGATTACTCTCGTCAAAAAGCGCACCACCCTCGTTAAACTTTGTTATAAGGTCAAAGTGACCGATTATATCGCAGTTTGTTTTCTTTGCAACCTGGGCAACGCTCTTATAATAGCTTTCGGCAACGGCGTAGTAATCGCCGCCGTAGTATTCCTCGCAGACGTAATCGAGTATCTCCACCATCTCGTCAATGGGGGCATACTCATCCCCCGCCATAACATAGTGGACAGAGCCTATTACATAGTCAAAACCGTCGGTCTCCGTGTCGGAAAAAACGTCCTGCTCAACTCCGCAGAGTACCTCAATTTTGTCCGCATATTTATCCTTGAGCCCATCGAGCTCCGCCTGAAACTTGCCGTACTCCTCATGGGGTATGCAGTAGCTCTCGTCAAAAGTGGTGTAGCCGTGGGTGCAGATGCCAATGCGGTCAAGACCCTTTTCAATGGCGGAAAGCACCATTTCTTCGGGGCTGTTTTTTCCGTCGCAATAAGTTGTATGTGTGTGTAAATCCTGGCGCATCAGGTCATCTTCTCCTGTTTGACTTTGTGGTCTATTACGTGGCGTGAGGCAAGCTCTTTGCGGATATCCTCGAGGGATATTCCCATTTCGAGCATGAGCACCATAACGTGATATGTAAGGTCTGCAATCTCGTAAACGGTCTCTTTTTTATCGTCAGCCTTGCCTGCGATAATGACCTCGGTGCACTCCTCGCCGACCTTTTTCAGAATCTTGTCTAAACCCTTTTCAAAGAGGTAACTTGTATAAGAGCCCTCTTTCATTTCTTCCTTGCGTCCGCGGAGCTCATCCATGAGCATATCGAGGGCAAACTCGCTTCTCTCATCGCTCTGCCATACGGGGTTTTCAAAGCAGGAGAAGCTGCCGAGGTGGCAGGCCGGTCCCTCGGGCTCGACCATGACAACAAGGGCATCCTTGTCGCAGTCTGCGGTAATGGAAACAATGTGCTGATAGTTCCCGCTGGTTTCGCCCTTGAGCCAGAGCTCCTGTCTTGAGCGGCTCCAGAAGCAGGTCAGCTCCTTTTCCACGGATATCTTAAGGCTTTCCTCGTTCATGTATGCCAGAGTCAGCACGCGCTTTGTGGCGGCATCCACTACTATTGCGGGGATAAGACCCTTTTCGTCAAATTTAAGTTCACTAATGTTTATCATAATACACCTCACATGCGAACAGCAATGTCATTGTCATTAAGAAGCTTTTTAAGCTCGGGAATCTCCACCTCGCCGAAGTGGAAGATGGA
>JAZLFI010000044.1:0-4311 GCA_045615725.1 Oscillospiraceae bacterium | reverse complement strand
GTGCAGATTGTGAGCGCAGTTTCACCGATGCTCGGGATTGCGTATCTGACAGCCGCGCCGCAGATAAACGTTCCTATGAGGTTGCCGAGAAGTCCCAACAGCAAAAGCTGCCATTCGGCTTTGCCGTGGGCTTCGGGTATGTAACCGACCTTGCCCGTAAACAGCGCATATCCCTTGTAGCAGATGCACAGAAGTGCAACGCAGAACAGCACAGAACCCACGTATCGGTTTTCGCAGGCGAGGAAAACACTGCCGCCCAGTGCAATAACTATGCCAGCGGAAATACCGCTTAAAATATCTTTTTTCAGCATATCTTTATCTTCTCTTCTCCCTCGGCAATCTCGCCGATGATGTATGCCTCTTCCCCGTTTGCGCGGAGAACTTCAAGTGCCTTATCTGCGTCTTCCTTTGCGCAGACGACGCTCATGCCCACACCCATGTTATAGGTATTGAACATATCGCGCGCGGGGATATTGCCGCACTTTGCTATGAGGTCAAATATGGGCAGCACCCTGACCGCGCTCTTTTCAACCTTTGCGCAAAGTCCTGCGGGAATACTGCGGGGAATATTCTCGTAAAATCCACCGCCCGTTATGTGGGAAACTCCCTTGACCTGCACCTTATCAAACAGTGCAAGCATGGGCTTAACGTAAATCTTGGTGGGAGTCAGCAGGGTTTCGCCGATGCTCTTTCCGCCAAGCTCTGCAACGGGAGTTTTTATATCTGCGTTTTCAACGTCAAAGACCTTTCTTACGAGTGAAAAGCCGTTGGAGTGAACTCCTGAGGAAGGCAGTGCGATAATAACATCTCCCGCCTTCATTGTCTTGTTGTCGATAATTTTTGCTTTATCTACGACACCGACGGAGAAGCCTGCAAGGTCATATTCATCCTCGGGATAGAAGCCGGGCATCTCTGCGGTTTCGCCGCCGATGAGGGAGGCACCGGACTGCACACAGCCCTCGGCAACTCCGGAAACTATCTGAGCGATGCGTTCGGGGAAGTTTTTGCCGCAGGCGATATAGTCAAGGAAAAACAAAGGCTTTGCACCGCAGCAGATTATATCGTTTACGCACATTGCAACGCAGTCGATACCCACTGTGTCGTGCTTATCCATTAAAAATGCCATTTTGAGCTTGGTACCGACACCGTCGGTGCCCGAAACGAGCACGGGCTTTTCCATGCCCTGAACGTCCAACTCGAAAAGGCCGCCGAAGCCGCCGATATCAGAAACTACGCCCGAGGTCATAGTGCGTGCTATATGAGCTTTCATAAGCTCTACTGCCTTGTAGCCGGCTTCTATATCAACGCCGGCAGCGGCATATGAAGCGGAGTGACTGTTGCTCATAATCTCACCTCAAAACTTTTTATTCTTTGCCTGTCCAGCAATAGGTGCAGAGCTTGTCCCTGTCAATCCCTATTGCTTCAAGCAGACCGTCAATCGACTGGTAGCCCAGAGAGTCAAAGCCGAACTTTTTGCAGATTGCACTGAGCAGACATTTGCCGCGCTCGGTACTGCCGTCGGCATATTCCTCAAGGAATTTATCTCCGTCCTCGCCCTCAAGCTCGCGGATTATTCTGCGGGCGAGAAGCTCCTGGTCGGAGTTGCTGCGGGAAAAGTTCAGATACTTGCATGCGTACATAATAGGCGGGCATGCAGAACGCATATGAACTTCCTTAGCGCCTGACTCATAGAGGAAGTCAACCGTGCCCTGAAGCTGAGTTCCGCGAACGATAGAGTCGTCCACGAAAAGGAGTTTTTTATTCTCGATAAGCTCAGGAACGGGAATCTGTTTCATCTTTGCAACCTGCTCGCGTACGTCCTGATTTTCGGGCATAAACGAACGGGGCCATGTGGGAGTGTATTTAACGAAAGGTCTCGCATAGTGCTTGCCGCTTTCGTTTGCATAGCCTATTGCATGGGGCACACCGGAATCGGGAACGCCTGCCACATAATCAACGTCGGGCAAAGTGCCGTTTTCTGCTTCGTTGCGTGCCATGACCTCGCCGTTCTGGTAGCGCATGACTTCAACATTTTTGCCCTCGTAATTTGAATTGGGATAGCCGTAGTAGCTCCAGAGGAATGAGCAGATACGCATATCCTCCCCCGCCTCGGAAATAGTCTTAAATCCGTCTGCGGTAATCTCAACTATCTCCTTGGGACCCAGCTCATATGCATCGGCATATCCCAGCTTATGATAGGCAAAGGACTCAAACGAAACGCAGTAGGCATCGTCCTTCCTGCCGATTAAAACAGGAAGTCTGCCCAGCTTATCGCGTGCGGCAACTATGCCATTCTGGGTCAGAATCAGAATGGTTGCCGAGCCGTCAATCACTGCCTGTGCATGGCGTATGCCGTCTACAAGGGAATCCTTCTCGTTAATAAGTGAAGCAACAAGCTCGGTGGAGTTTACATTTCCCGAGCTCATGGCCATGAACTGATGACCGTGGTCAGCAAAGTAGCGGTTTATTATCTCTTCTGTATTATTGATGATGCCGACGGTGCTTATGGCATAAACGCCCAGATGGGAGCGAACAAGCAGAGGCTGGGGGTCGGTGTCGCTTATACAGCCGATACCGCTGCAGCCGTGGAAGTCGGCCATATCTTTTTCAAATTTAGTGCGGAACGGCGTATTTTCAATATTGTGAATCTGGCGCTGAAAGCCCGTTTCACTGTCGTATATAGCCATACCCGCGCGGCGTGTTCCAAGATGGGAGTGATAGTCAACGCCGAAGAAAACGTCCAGTGTGCAGTCGCGCTTTGAGACTGCGCCGAAATATCCGCCCATTATGCGAAGAACAGCTCAGAGAGATCCATGGGTGCGACGTACTTGCCGTCTTTGTAGACTCTCATATTGCCGGAAGCGATCTCGTCAATGAGGATAACCTCGTCGCCGACATAGCCGAACTCGAACTTAATGTCATAAAGCTCCATGCCGCGCTTTTCCATTTCGTCGGCAACAATCTTGGTGATTTCCTGAGTCTGAACCTTGAGGGAATCGTACTGCTCAGCGCTCATGACGCCGAGGTCAACAAGGCCGTCCTTGGTTACGAGGGGATCGCCCTTTGCATCGTTTTTAAAGGTGGTCTCAACATAGTAAGGCAGGTCTGCACCCTCTGCTATGTAATCGCCGTAGCGGCGGATAAAGCTGCCGACTGCCTTGCGGCGGCAGATAACCTCGAGACCGTGACCGAATACGCGTGCGGGAAGCACTTCCATGGTGCAGTCGTCAAGATTTGCGGAAACATAGTGGGTCTTGATGCCGGCTTCCTTAAGCTTTTCAAAGAAGTAAACAGACATACGGAGGTTTACACGGCCAACACCTTCAATAGTAAGGCCGACGGAATTCTCGCCCGGGTCGAACTTTCCGTCTTTACCGGTGCAGTCGTCCTTAAACTTGAGCAGTGCGTTGCCATTTTCCAGCTTGTAAACGTTTTTGGTCTTTCCTACATACATGAGTTCCATTGTTGATTACCTCCGTTTATTTTAAATATTATTAATAACGTTTTCGTCCTTTTTGAGAACCTTTGCCGCATCGGATGCACGCTTTTCATCGAGCTTCTCGGCAAGGGAAGCATCCTCAACCGCGAGTATCTGAATAGCTAATAAAGCGGCATTGGTCGCTCCGTCGATAGCCACGGTTGCTACAGGTATGCCTGAGGGCATCTGTACCGTGGACAGGAGTGCGTCAATACCGCCTAGCTGTGCTGATTTAATTGGAATGCCGATTACGGGCAAAGTGGTACCGGCTGCAATTGCGCCTGCAAGATGTGCCGCCATGCCTGCTGCGGCTATGATTGCACCAAAGCCGTTTTCGCGTGCCGATACTGCAAACTCTCTCGCCTGTGTGGGAGTGCGGTGTGCAGAATATACATGTACCTCGAAAGGTACGCCGAATTCGCGCAGAGTGTCAGCGGCTTTTTTGACTACGGGCAGATCACTGTCGCTGCCCATGATGATGCCTACTTTTCTCATCACTTTTCCTCCTTAAAAACAAAAAAGAGCGCACTATGTACGCAAGGTACGTAGTACGCCCAGACGGTCGGCAAAAAATGAAGTCTGCAGGTTCATGTGGTGAACTCCACTTTGGGCCGGGGTTTTCGCTCAGCCGTTCCGTCAGAGCCTGCAAACATTATTTTCTTTACTCTTAAATGATAACAATTTTTCATTTCGGAGTCAAGAAAATCCCCCGTTTTGACTTGGACATTTTTGGGTGAAAAAGCCGTCGTATTTTGTTCATTTTGACCACATGGAAATCACAGGCGTTCTCTTATGGCCGAGAGAAACTCATTGTAGTTGACTCCTGCAACATT
>JAZLFI010000043.1:0-1228 GCA_045615725.1 Oscillospiraceae bacterium | reverse complement strand
CATCATATCCACATCAACCCCTAACACAGGCGTGAGAAAGACAAAGAAACAAACTGTACCAAGAATACTTCCCACATTCGCAAGCGCTGCTACGAGAAGAATCCTGAAAAGCGGCACTGAAAACATCTCCTTAGTACTTTCAGCCTTTGAAATCCGCTTAAAGTCCTTAACTGACGGCGGGCGAAGCTTTGCCTCCACAATCGCCGCAAACCATCCGCACGCTAAAAACGGATTCAGCGACGTCATCCATGCAAGACCTGCTGCAGTTGCCGCTGACGCCGGATGACCGCGGGCGACAAGCGTTCCAATCCCTGCCAAGACACCGTTAATCAAAACCCAGAAAATAATAGCCCAGACAAGCATATCTGTAGCGCCGGAAAATCCGATGGCGGCAATAGTAATAACAACAAGCGCCATCACCAAAACACCGAGAATCTTTCCCCACGGATACTTCTTCGGAAGTCCTTTGAGCGAATCAAAAGGCGGAAGCGTCTCCGGATGCTCACGGTAACGCGTAATCCCCGGAACGTGTCCTGCACCGCAGACCACAACCGCATTTTCAAACGGAGCTTTTTCGATATTGATAATTCCGTGCGCAAGATACGCATCACGGTCGGTAATTAACGCATACGAGCCGCTTGGAGAAAACTTCTTAAACTCCTCAAGTGCCTGCTCTAAAACATCGCCCTGCGTCAGAGAATCAACGGTCTCTGCATCAATAGCATCAGTCTCATCATCCTTTCCGGCAACTGAAGAGACCAGCGCATGGATGAGCTTACACTTCTCCACAAAGCGCATGCTCTTCCAGAATCTCGTAAGGGTAATACCGATATCGCGGTCAATTAACGCAAGTCTGATACCCCGCTCTTCAGCGATTCTAATGGCTGCTTTCATCTCAGCGCCCGGCTCAACCCCTACGTTGAAACCAATTTTGCGCTGCACATACGCAAGAAGCCACTGAACAATCATTATCGTAAAGTTGCCGCTCAAAAGCTTCCTGACCTCTGGCGCTTTCTTCTCCTGCGTTGGCGTGCTTTCTGCTTTAGCAAAAGGAACCTGCGGCTCTGCAGAAGCCGTTTCAGAAACATCAGAGGTTACCGCAGACTGAACGTATTCGCTGTTTTCTGTGCTTACAAAAGAAGTTGAGTCAGCAGATGTTTCAGCCGATGTTTCAGCAGATAATTCTGCAGCTGAATCGGCAGCCTGCTGCGCCTCTTCTGCCGCTTTT
>JAZLFI010000042.1:0-1269 GCA_045615725.1 Oscillospiraceae bacterium | reverse complement strand
AGCAACAAACCGTCCTGATGCCATCGACCCCGCGCTTCGCCGCCCCGGACGATTTGACCGCGAAATTGAAATTGGCGTCCCATCAGAAGCTGACAGGCTCGAGATTCTGAAAATCCACACCAGAAACATGCCGCTTGAAGGAGCACGCCGTCTTCATTCCGTAAAGAAGGCAACAAAGAGGACTGAAGAAATCTACGAGGAGAAAGCAAACCGTCTCTTAACAGAATTAAGCCGCATAACGCGCGGATTTACCGGCGCTGATTTATCCTCTCTTGTGCGCGAGGCAGCGCTTGTTTCTCTGCGGCGTCAGGTTAATACAGACTCGCTTGGAAACGATGCAGTCCCTGAAGAAGAACTGCTTAAACTTGAAGTCACAGAAGCTGACTTCAGACAGGCGCTTCACACCATAACACCTACAGCCATGCGTGAGATTTCCGTTGAAACCGCAAATATATCATGGAAAGATATCGGCGGATATGCTGATGCGCTGCGCGAGATTCAGGAGTCAGTATCTCTTCCGCTGACTGATAAGAGCAGATTTACGGCGCTTGGCATCAAACCGCCGAAAGGAGTTTTACTCTACGGACCGCCCGGAACGGGAAAAACGCTCATCGCAAAAGCGGTTGCTGCAGAAAGCGGAGCAAACTTTATTCCGATAAAAGGTCCTCAGCTGTTATCAAAGTGGGTTGGAGAATCCGAAAAAGCAGTCAGACAGATTTTTAAGAAAGCACGTCAGGCAGCGCCTTCGATTATCTTCTTCGATGAAATTGATGCGCTGACCAAAACACGGAGCGGTGAATCTTCATCAGAAGTTTCTGCAAATGTCTTAAATCAGATTTTAACAGAGATGGACGGCATTGAAGAACTCAATGACGTAGTAATCCTTGCGGCATCAAACCGCCCTGATATCATCGACCCCGCGCTTCTCAGAAGCGGACGCTTTGACCGGCTTATCTATATTGCAGAGCCAACGCTTTCCGACAGGAAAGCGATTCTTTCTGTCCAGACAAAGGGTATGCCTCTTGCGGTAAGCAGCAAACGCAAATTCATTGAGTCACTCGCAAAAGAAACCGAAGGATTTACCGGTGCTGATTTATCTGCGCTGGTGCGGGGGGCTGCAATGAGGGCTTTACGAAAGGGTGCGGCGTCTGTTTCCGAAGAGGATTTCACTGCGGCTTTGTCTGCAGTGCATCCCACCATGAATCCAAAGGTACGCGAATATTATGAGGCAATCCGTCAGGGGTTCAAAGGCGGGCTTTCCAAAGAGGT
>JAZLFI010000041.1:0-1448 GCA_045615725.1 Oscillospiraceae bacterium | reverse complement strand
CTCCTGGAAGCGGCAGGTGACAGTGCAGGTCTCTGTTGCCATCTGTGCATCGAGGAAGTTGTAGCCGCCTTCGAGTGCGCGCTCGAAAAGGCTGCGGCCATAGTGACATACACGACCGGACATGTAGTAGGTTGCCATGTCAGGAGATGTGCAGCCGGGTGCTCTCAGACGTACTGCAAAGCAGCCGGGCAGGTCGAGAAGAACTTCAGGCATGAAGTAGCAGGTGTAACCGAGTGCATATTTGCCGTCTTTCTTACCCTGCTGGACGAGTTCGTTGTTTGCTTCCTGAAGCAGATTCTCAAAGTAGATAAGATGCTTTAGGTCTTTCACGAATAACCCCCCAATAATAAAATAATTTTTTGGTCTGTTATTATTTAGGACACTTTCACTTGTCCTATTTGTACTCATTCATTTTACCAAAATGTCAGTTTCGTGTCAATCATGTTTTTTCAGCAAAAAACGCGATTTTCGGCTAATTTGATATACATTGTGTTGAGCAGTGTCTAAATGTGTTATTTTCCCATATAAATACTTATTGATTTTTTATCAATGTTGCAGCTGCCCTGAATCATCTCGCTTTTGCCGCCTCCGCGTCCGTTCAGAGCTTTGTTTATCTCCCCTGCCGCGGCTTTCAAGTCAACTGTTCTGCTGCCCATTATGTATCTGTAGCCTTCTTCATCATTACCGGAAAATACCGCCGCGATGCCGCCGCATTTCTTCACGGCTTCGTTTACTATCTCGCGCAGGGCCGGCTCATCGAGAACATCATCGAATATGCAAATATTACCGTCGGTCTCTTCTATGGCCTCGGCGCGGAATTTCGCAAGCTCGCGGCTGAGCTCGGCTATGCGGGCTTTCTGCTTTTCCTGCTCGGTCATTACTCTGCGCACGGCTTCCGCAGTTTCATTGGGTTTTGCCGACAGCATTACGGATATTGCCGATGCGTTATCCTGTTTGACGGCGTAATCATCATATGCGTCAAGACCGCAGAGTAATGTCACTCTTACGCCCTCGCCTCCCCTGCGTCGACGCTCAACTCCGAGAATTTTTATCAGACCTATCTCAGAGGTACGGCTGACATGGGGCGCGCAGCATGCGCAGACATCCACATTCTCTATGGTAACTATGCGAACATTTTCCGTCAGCTCGAGCTTACTGCGATACTCAAGAGTTTGCAGTTCCTCAGCCGTGGGAAAGCCCGTAATAATATCATAGTTTGCGGCAACGGCATAATTTGCCTCTTTTTCGATTTCCGCAAGCTGTTCTCTGCTGAGTTCGCCGTCAAAATCAATGGTGATTGCATCGTGTCCCATGTGGAAACCGATATTGGAAAATCCGTACTTTCTATGTACAAGGCCCGAAACGATATGCTCGCCCGAGTGGTTCTGCATTCTGCGGAAGCGCTGTTCCCAGTCGAGAGCGCAGATGCAATTCGTGCCGGGCTCAAT
>JAZLFI010000040.1:0-5331 GCA_045615725.1 Oscillospiraceae bacterium | reverse complement strand
CCTATGATGGGAATTCCGCTTTCCTGCAGATTGTTTAGTCCGCTGATAACACTGTCGCGGCTTGCGTAATCCTGCTTAACAACCATTGCAAAGCAGTCCGCCTGTGTGGAAAGCTCCGTTGCATCAGCAAGCATTGAGCAGGGCGGTGTGTCCAGAACGATTATATCGTATCTGTTTCTCAGAGAACTCAGCAGCTGCTTAAACTTATCACTGCCAAGGAGCTCTGCGCTGTCATCGGTGGGATGACCGGCAAAAATTACGTCGAGCTTGCCCTCTGTAACAGAATGTATAATCTGGGAAAGCTCCGCCTCATCGGCAAACCACTCGGTAATGCCCTCGCATTCCTTCTGCTTGAGCATTCGGTATAGCGACGGACTGCGCAAATCGCAGTCAATGAGCAGTACTCTCTGCTGATATTCCGAAAGAGATGATGCAAGGTTAAAGCTTACTGTTGTCTTGCCCTCGCTGGGTATTGCACTGCTTACCATAAGGACATGGTAATTATTCTGCTTCAGAGCTTTATTGACTCGGGAAGAAACCGTTCGGAAAGCATCTCTGTAACTTCTGCTGTTAACGGTTTTCAGATTAACTACCTGTGCAGCTGCGTTTGTTCGCTTCTTATGGGAAACAATAGGCAGTGAGCCGAGGTAGCTCGCATTGCTTATACGCTGGAAATCATCCCTGCCCATAATCGTTGATTTGAGCATTCCATACCCTAAAATAAGCAGTGATGCCACAAACGCGCCTGCAATAGCGCCCTTTTCGGCGCTTCTCTTCCAGTTTCGCTGGTTATTGGGCGTATCGGGAATGCCTGTTGCATCAACCATTGTGAGCTTTGTGGGGCCAACAACTCTCTCTGCGATCTCGGGATAGTTGTTAATCACCGACCACAGAACCCTGTGGCAGAGCTGCGGGTCTGTACCCGTTACCTTGAGCTCCAGCAGGTTTGCATTTTCTATTGCTTTTGCGCTGATTGCCGGCAGAGAATTTATATTCAGGTCTTTTTTGACCATATCGCTCAGCACGCCGCTGGTGAGGATATACGGGAATGTTTTCTCCATCTGGGCTGCTGTTTTTTCATTATATGCGGATATTTCCGCGTATACGGGATTGTCGACATGGACGGTAAAGGTAACCGATGCGGTGTAATTAGGTACATAGTTTCTCCATGCACGAATACCCATAAGGCCGCCGCCAAGCACCGTGAGCAGTATAAGCAGCCACCAGAACCGTTTTAAGCCTCGTTTAAATGCAGCCCAAAGCTTCTGAAGAGAGAGATTATTTTGCTGTGTATTCATTGAGTTCCCTCCTCATTCCGTTTTGAATGTCTGCCGTGCTCTTTATCGGCATTTCCGTAGCCGTATTTGCCGTAGCCGTAACCATAGCCATATCTGCTTTGACCGTAGCCTATTGCATCGTCAAAATCCGCAGAGCTGAAGTTGTTGAGAACACAACCCAGAAGCTCGGCATTGGATTCGTCGATAACGTCAATCATATCGTTGATTACTCTGACGGGCGCCATGTTCTGGCGGACTACCAGTACTGCCGCATCCACGGCTTCAGCCACGCATTCCGCATCCAGACTGGCTGTCATGGGCGGAGTATCAATTACTATGATATCCATGGTTTCCTTAGCCTGGAGCATAATTTCTCTGAGGCGTTCGTTGTTGAGCAATTCAGTTGAATTCTCGCCGCAGTTTTTCGCAAACAGAAGTTTAAGTCCCGTTTCCTCGTCTTCAACTATGGCATTTTCCAGGGGGGTATCGCCTTCGAGCACATCGTTCAGTGTTGCATATTCTCTGTCCTGATAGCCCATGATTTTGTGAAGTGCAGATTTTTTCATATCCGCATCCACAAGAAGCACATTCTCGTACTTTCGCTTCATTGCCAGCGCAATGTTTACCGCAACCGTACTTTTGCCCTCATCCTCAAGGACTGAGCTTACCATGAGAGTTTTATAGTTTTTCTTGCGCATTGCATAGTCAATTCTGGTACGCAGTTTCTTAAAGGTTTCAACAAATCCGAAGCCTGTTGTCGCGTTGGTAATAAGGATACTCGCTTTCTTACGCTGAATTTTGCTTTTTATAGTCTTGTACTTGTTCTCATGCTGAACAGTGCCCAATGACTTCGTATCCAGCTTTTCTTCAACATCCTCGGGAGTTTTAACAGTATCGCGGATATATGCAAGGAAGCATATAAGGGCAATTACTGCCACCGCGGCCGCAAGACCGCTTATAATCACAGGGCGCTTGACAGACAGGGGATTAGTCGGGTTTGTGGGAACCGCGGGATACTGAAGAGTGTCCAGAACCACGTTATCCAGCACCTTTTCGGCAAGCGGCTCGTAGTTATTGATAACCGCCGTAATAATGCGATACGCGTCACCGGGTGTAGGTGCCGTAACATGAAGCTCCAGAATGTTGGTCTCGGCAATAATATTTGCGTCGATTGCTCCGTTTATCTTTTTAACGCCCATCTCGCCTGCAACCTGCTTTTTCATTGCGTCACTGCAGAGCACCTTTGAAAAGGATTTTGCCGCACCCTGAGCGGCGTTGAGGTTTGAATACACCGAGGTTGCGCCGTTTTTTACCGACACGACAAAGGTTGCCTTTGCTTCATACCTGGGCTCATAATTCCATTTCAAGAAGATGAACGCGCAGGACATTACAGTTATCGCTACGAGGATTATTGCGATAAATTTATCTGCAACTTCCCTGATTAACAGCAAAGGGTGAATTTTCGCGGCAGCTTCCTGGATGATTTCATTTGTCCTATTTTCTTCCATTAAACCACCGCCTTACTCTACGACAACTATAAGCCTTGTTCTGCATGTGGCTCTGCTGTCAGAATATTCAACCGTATATACTCCCGGCTCATCGGTATTAACATTATTGATAATATTAAGACCCGCGGCGGAGTTGATTTCCCTGCCGTAGGACATATAGCTTACAACATATTCCTTCGGGAAAAATGGTGTTCCTCTTTCAGCGTATACAAGATAATCTGTAAGCTTGATCATACCGCAATGTGCATATTCATCGGATATTCCAACCGTAAGAGGAATCGTTACAGTATCGCCAATTTTATTGGTAACACTGAGCTTAATCTCATATTCACCGGCTTCGTTATCTATTGATGCGCTGTTAACGAGAGAATATTTAATTCGCCCCGAAATATCGCCCTCGAACACATCCGTCGCCGTTATATAAGGCATGAAATTAACTTCCTTTGCATTTCCGAAAAGCAAAGGTCTGCTCATGGAAAAGCGAGGTTTTGTATAGTCGATATAGTTTACTGTGCGCTCCGCTTTTGTCACATGATTCTGAGAGTCAACTGCGGCATATGTAACCTTTACGCTTGTACCCTCTACAATTCCTGACATGCCCTCAATGACAATGGAGTCAGTAACGTCACCATCCTCGGGGTCGATGGCAGTAACGCCCTCCAGCAGGTCTTCCTCTGTTGCATCGACGAACAAATCTATTGTGGAACTGTCGAACTTGATCTGAGGATACTTAGGGCTCGATTTCTTATTGCTGGCAATACTAAATACTAATGCCGCAACAACTGACAGCACAGCAACAATTAAAAGGATTTTTGTACTTTTCTTTTTCACAAAGAGCACCTCTGTTTTCAGAATAACTGAATATCTCTCACGCTAACAAGCGGCTCATCATCAAAAACACGTCTCGGATTTTCCGTCAGCAAAATATCTGCTTCATTCTCGGAATACTCCGATGCAATAAAATCATAAATCTCCGTCATATCTGTGGTACGGCGCTCAACACCATGGGCATCGCTGGCAATACAGCTTACCAGACCGTTTTCCAACATGAAATGTGAACACTCATATGCGCTTCTGCCAAAACGGCCGAACACACTGCCCTTGTTTATTTGAATTCCGATTCCGTTATCCATCCATTCATCTATTATTTCCGGTAGGTCCTGAATAGCCATATAACGCTCGGGATGGGCAATTATCGGCACATAGCCGCCGTCCATAATCGGATAAAGCATTTCTTCCATTCTGGCAGCACTCATAGAAAAGCCAAACTCAACCAGCAGATATCTGCTGTTATTAAGTGTAATCAACTTCTTTTCCGTTAAAAGTCTCGGTACTTCTCTCGTGCAGTAAACTTCCATACCGATGCCGATATCTACATCTATATTTTCTTTTGCAACCTCATTCCGCAACTCATCTATATGCCGTCTGAGCCTGTCGGACATATAGTTTTCAAATCTTCCGACCTGATTGCAGTGCGGGGTGGCAATTATTGCGCTCACGCCGCATTCTTCGGCCATTTGCGCCATGATAATTGAGGTTCCCATATCCTCGGAACCGTCATCAAGTCCCGGAATGATGTGAGCATGAATGTCAATCATATTAGCTCTTCCTCCACGAGGCTTGTGCCCTTCAGCACATAACGGCGGCTGCAAATCTCAGCGGTTGCAGGACGGTGAGTGATAATAATGCAGGTTTTAATTCTGCCGTCGGCAAGGATATTGTCAAGCATGCGCTTTTCGGTATTCTCGTCAAGTGCGCTGGAGGCTTCATCCAGAATGAGCACCGGAGCATCCTGCATAAGCGCACGGGCAACGGCAATTCTCTGAGCCTGACCCTCGGAAAATCCGTGGCCAAGTTCGCCAGTGTTACTGTTGACTCCGTCGGGAAGCTTATTCACAAACTCGTCTGCGCAGGCAAGACGCAGCGCCTCCTGCATCTCTTCTTCTGTCGCATCAGGCTTAACCATTCTCAGGTTATCTGCGATGGTGCCTGCAAGGATTGTATTTCCCTGCGGCACATATGCAAACGCCTTGCGCGTTGCGGCGGATAGGTCAATTTCGCTCTCCCTGCTTACGAGCTTTGCTTCGCCGCTTATCGGCCTTACAAGGCCTAATATAATACGTATAATAGTCGTTTTGCCTTCGCCTGAAGCTCCGGTAAGCGCTATCATTTCACCTGCGCGTGCAGAAAAGTCAATGTTTTCAAGCACAGGCTCAGCTCCGTCATATGCAAAGCTGACGTTTCGAAGCTGAACGCCGCATTCGTCGGGAATATCCGCGCTTTCTCTTGCGCCGGGCTCCTCGGGAAGCTCGATAACCGCCATAATTCTGCCTGCGGAAGTGGTTATTGAAATCAGTGTCGGGACAAGTCCGACAAGAGCGGAGAATGCTCCTCTGAACATATTTGTCAGCTGGAGGAACATGGTCATGGTGCCGTAGGAAATGGCATAGTGCCACAGTCTGTAAACGCCCCAGACGAAACAGCCGGCCGAAATTCCAAGGCCGATAACGGACATAACCAGACCCGTAATAACGGAAAAGCGGTTG
>JAZLFI010000039.1:0-3043 GCA_045615725.1 Oscillospiraceae bacterium | reverse complement strand
TTTGCGGCCTGCCTCAGCTGTTACGGCGCAGGTATTTACAATGACTGCATCGGCACATTCGCCGTCTGCGGCAGGCGAATGTCCCCTGCCCTGCAGAATAGTTTCTATGGCCTGCGTTTCATATTGGTTGACCTTACAGCCAAGAGTGTATATAATGTATTTCATAAGAATTACCCCTCAGGAGCGTAATATGGAAGTATATCTTGATAATGCCGCCACAACTCAGGTCTGTCCCGAGGCTGCGGAAGCGGCAATTAAAATAATGACCGAAAACTACGGTAATCCCAGCTCGACCCACACCAAGGGCAGAGCCGCGAAAGCCGCGCTTGACACCGCGAGAAAGCAGGTTGCAAACGCACTCGGCTGTACACCCGCAGAGGTCTATTTCACCTCCTGCGGCTCGGAGGGCGATAACTGGGCAATCATACGCGGTGCGGAAAGCATGAAACGATTCGGAAATCACGTTATCAGCTCGTCCGTCGAGCATGATGCGGTGAGAAAATCCATGGATGAGCTTGAAAGACTGGGCTTTGAAGTCACACGGCTCGAACCCGAAAAGGACGGCTCTGTTTCCGTGGAGAAGGTTAAAAACGCTCTGCGCCCCGACACCGTTTTCATTTCGCTTATGATGGTGAACAACGAAACGGGTGCAGTTACCGATATCGCCGCCATCGCAAAAATGCTTAAGGCGGAGAAATCAAAATCACTTCTTCACACCGACGCCGTTCAGGGATTTATGAAAATTCCCTTCAAGGCAAAAAGTCTTGGTGCAGACCTCATAACCATTAGCGGTCATAAGATTCATGCACCTAAGGGCATAGGCGCATTGTATATCAAAAGCGGGGTTAAAATCAAGCCCTATATCATGGGCGGAGCTCAGGAAAACTCTCTCAGAGCAGGCACGGAGGCCATGCCTCAGATTGCCGCCTTCGGCGTAGCCTGCGAAAAAGCCTCAAATGGCATGAGCGAATACGTAGAAAAAATGCACGCGCTCCGTGAGCTTGCAGTTAAAAAGCTCAGTGAAAGCATGCCCGAAGCGATTATCATCGGCGGCGGTGCTCCCCACATTCTCAGCGTTTCCCTCCCCGGCTGGCGAAGCGAAGTTCTCATGAACTTCCTCGAAGCCAAAGAGGTTTATGTATCACGAAGCTCCGCCTGCAAAAAAGGCGGAAGAAGCCATGTGCTTGAGGCAATCGGTCTTTCCGCTCCCGTCATTGACGGCGCTATACGCGTAAGCTTTTCGCGTTACACCACAGAGGACGATGTAAACTGCTTCTGCGATGCCCTCAAAGAAGCGCACGACAACCTGGCACACAGATAAGCGCAAGACTAAACCGGCTGATAAAATCAGCCGGTTTGTTTTTTACCTAATTACTCGTCTTCTTCCTCTTCATCGGGGTCACTTGGTCTGAGCACCGATTTCCCCGTTTCGGGATCTATATACGCAAGCTGCATATATGCCTCAGAATCACTGGGGAAGTTTTTCTTTTCCAGGCCTTTGTTTATAAGGTTTCCTATTCCGTTATAGATAATTACAAATACGGGAACACCTAAAATCATGCCCCAGAATCCGAACAGTCCGCCGAAGAGGATGATTGCAAAGATTACCCAGAAACCGTTAATGCCGATGGAGTCGCCGAGAATTTTAGGCGCAATGATGTTGTTATCAACGATATGCAGAACAAGTACAAGGCCGATGAAAATGAGGCACTTGACGGGGTCAACGAGAAGTACAAGCAGTGCACAGGGTATTGCGCCGATGTACATTCCGAAGAACGGAATGATATTGGAAACACCGATGATTACCGCAATGAGCAGTGCATAGGGCATACCGAGTATAAGACAGCAGATATAGCACAGAACACCGACAATGGCGGAATCCACAATTTTGCCGCTGATGAAGTCCATGAAGATTTTATCAACAAACATCACGCCGTCGCTGATTTTCTTTGCATTGTCCGCATTGAACAGGCAGTAGAGAAGCTTCTTTGCATAGCCGCGGCACTTTGCCTTGTTATTCAGCACGTAGATGGAAACGATTATGCCGATAACCAGGTTATACAGAAGCTTGATTACAAAGTAAACACCGCTTGTGATATTGGTAACCACGTTTTCCATGTTAGGCAGAACCTTGTTCTCTGCCCACTTGGTAACAGTGTCGCTGAATGTACCGAACAGATTTGTTGCATATGCTTCAATATCGGGGTGATTCTGAAGCATCTTGTCCAGGCTTTCATACGCCTTCTTGATATAATCAGGGCTGTTTACGACAATGGTCTCGATGCTTTCATATAGCTGAGGTACTATGAGATATACCAATGCGGTAATAATCGCAACCAACAGTATCTCGGAAAGAATAAGCGCCAGAATGTGGGGAAGCTTTCTGTCATGCTTCTTCTCGGGATGATGCTCATAAAACTTTCTCGTAAGAGGTTTGAACCAGCGGTTTTCAAAAAAGCGCATGGGCGGTATGAGCAGATACGCTATGATAAGACCCCAGACAAACGGACTGAGTATCTTAAGCAGTGAGCCGATTGCCTTGAATATCTTGCCTATATAGTCAACGCCGAAATAAAACATTATCGCGCAGGCAATGACTATAAATGCAGTCAGACCCCAGCGGAAATACGGACGTATTTTTTCAAATCTATCCTTCATGGTACGCTCCTAATTTTGTTTATACATTAATATTACTATTGATAAAATTCTTAGTCAACCACAATTTATTAACATTTTATTCAGCCGCCCGATAAATGCGGTTTTTTATATTATGTAAACTGATTTTGAATATTTCTCTCTTACCAGTTCACATAAAAATGTTCAAAACCATGTTGGAAGTGTTTAAAACTGTTGATTTACAGGCATTGTTCATAATTCAGTCAAAAACAGAAAATTCATTTTATGTCGAATAAACCATAATTTTGCAACCTGATTGGGCGTGGCATGTTCGAATTAAACTCTGCATATTCTCTTTTCGGAGGGGATAAGCCATGAAAAGATTTTTAAGTATGATTCTTGCAGGCATTATGCTTTCATCGCCTGC
>JAZLFI010000038.1:0-3346 GCA_045615725.1 Oscillospiraceae bacterium | reverse complement strand
GGCGGTAATCGGACTTATCGGCATGGGTTTTGTGTGCCTGCAAAAGGACTTATCCGTCAATATCGGCGATATACTGACAATCTGCTGCGGACTGTTCTACGGAATGCATATAATCGTTACCGCTCACTATGTTGAAGACCGCGACCCTCTGCTTCTCACTATGATTCAGTTTGCCGTTGCGGCAGTGCTGTGCTTTGTGTTTGCATTTTTGTTTGAGCCGAAACCGCAGAGCCTGCCCGTCAGCTCGTGGTGGTCAATTGCATACCTGAGCATAATGTGCACGGGCGTATGCTTCCTCTTGCAGACCGTCGGACAGAAATACACTCCGCCCAGTGCCGCGGCACTTATAATGACTCTGGAATCCGTGTTCGGAACAGCGCTTTCGATTATCCTCGGTCAGGAGATACTCACCGCGGGAATAATCATCGGATTTGCACTCATATTCATAGCAATAATAATTTCCGAAACAAAGCTTGAATTTTTGAAAAAGAAATAATAAAAAAGCCCATCGATTATCGATGGGCTTTTTGTTATCTGATATGTACTTATGCGTTTTCTTTGTGGAGCTTTTTCTGGAGCCAATCCTTGCCGTTTACGAAACGTTCAACGATGAAGGAAACAACGTAGTCGCCTGCGGCATTGACCATGGTTGCGGGAGGATCGACCAGGTTACCGAGTGCAAGAGCAATGGGGAATGCAACTGCCAGCTGATCGGGGAAGAAGACGGAGCAGAGAACGAGCTCGCCCGTACCGCCGCCGCCGGGGATACCGCTCATTGCAACGGAGGAGAATACTGCAATAATGATTGCCAGGATAATCTTTCCGGGGTCTGCGTCGATTCCGAAGAAACCGAAGAGGAACAGAACCTTTACAATTGCGCTCATTGCGGAGCCGTCCATGTGCATGGTTGCACCCATGGGGAGAACAACGTTGGTAACTTCCTTGGAGATGCCGGTTTCCTCAGCAACTTCCATATTGGTGGGGATGGTTGCAACGGAGGAGCAGGTGCCGAAGGAAACTGCTGCGGGACGGAGCAGATGCTTGAACATGACCTTTGCGCCGCCCTTGCCGCCGCCGAAGCGTGCGTAGATGGGGAAGAATGCAAACATGTATACGAAGCATACAACGTAGTAGATGATAAGAGTTCTGCTGTACTGACCGATGAGGTGGGGACCGTATGCGGCAACCAAAGATGCGAAGAAGCCGAAGAAGCCGATAGGTGCGTAGTAGGTGACGATCTTCATCATCTTCATGATGCAGTTGGTAACGTCGTCGAGAATCTTTGCGGTGAGGGTTTCCTTACCGCCTGCAGACTGAACGCCGAAGCCGAAGAGAACTGCAAATACAATAAGGGGAAGAATTGCTCTGCGGCTGAGAAGTTCTGCAAAGTCGGGCTTGGTGAAGAAGTTTATGACCATGTCGGCAAAGCCGAGGCCTGCAACCTCAACACTGTCCTCAACAATCTGCTTGTCGGCAATGGGGAAGATGAGAACAACGATATACATGAAAATTGCGGCGATTGCGGCGGTAACGAGGAAGGTGCCGATTGTAACACCCATCAGCTTACCTGCGCGCTTTGCACCGTCTGCATTAGCTACTGCGGAAGAAATTGAGAAGAATACCAGAGGAACAACAATGCAGAACATGAGGTTAATGAATATTGTTCCGAGGGGTTCGAGCTTGCTGCCGAGGTCGGGGTTTGCCCAGCCGACTATACAGCCTGCGACGATACCTGCAAGCATGCAGATAACGAATCCGTAAGTCTTAAAGAAAGATTTCTTTTCCATAACTTTAAGTCTCCTTAAAATTTATTACAAATGCATTATATTCTCACAAAATTGCCATGTAAATTGATAAAAGTGCTTGAAAACTTGCAAAAAGTGCTATATAATATACAACGAAAACAATTCGGAGGCAACGAAATGTCAGAACAGTTTCAATATAACCGAGAAGGTTACTTAAATGAAAATTTTCGATTTTTCCACCTTAAAGATACGGCGGGGCAGGAGCTCGATTTTCACTTCCACGAATTTGATAAAATCGTCATTCTGATTTCCGGCAGTGTTGACTATCTTGTTGAGGGCGCATCCTATAAGATGCAGTCGGGAGATATAATCTTAGTGCGCCACCACATGATTCACAAGGCGGTAATCGACGTATCCGTGCCTTATGAGCGAATAATCATATATCTTGATTCTTCATATGTAGACCGCTTCGCGCCTGACATGGGACTTATGGAATGCTTTGCGCGTGCGGAAAAAAGCAGATTCTGCTTGATGCGTCCGACGGAAAATGAATGGGAGCTTGTAAAAAAACAACTGACGCGCCTTGAGGAAAGCACAGAGGACGAGGGCTTTGCATCGGAATATATGCGCGGAACGAATCTCGCTCAGCTCATGGTTCAGCTTAACAGAATAATGCAGAGAGATACTGACGGTAAGCCTGAGTCGGTTGAGTATAATGAGAAAATTGCGGACATACTGTCATATATTAATGAGAATATATCAAAAGAACTGACGGTTGACGAGCTTGCGTCCCGAAGTTATCTGAGTCGATACCACTTTATGAGATTATTCAAAAACCAGACGGGGTATACCGTTCATAACTACATCCGCCAGAAGCGTCTTACTCTTGCGGCAAGACTTATCCGCGAGGGAATGAGCGCATCCCATGCGGCGGCGGAGTGCGGCTTTACCGATTATTCGGCATTCCACCGTGCATTTACCTCAACATTCGGGGTAAGCCCGGGCAAGATTAAAAAGCAATAAAAAACCGCAGATTGATTCTGCGGTTTTTTATTTAGTTATCCCTGTGCGGCAAACTTCTGCTTGACCTGCTGAATTTTCTGAGCGTCAGCCTGCTCGCTGGTATACCAGCCGTGGCTCTCCATCTGCTTGTAAATGGAGTCGCCCATTGCGAGAGTCTGGTTGAATGCGGTATTGAATGCGTTGTGGACGTTTTCGGTGCCGGACTCTATTGCTCCGTGCATATAGAGGTCTAGCACGCCCTTGGTAGTGAGGAGAATGTTCTCCATGATATCTCTGTCGTTCATTCTGCTCCTCCTTATACAAGACCGTAAAAATCAGCGAAAATCTGCTGATTCTTGTTAATAAGCTGCTGAACCTGCTGCTTGAGCGTGGGGTCACTGAGATTTTTAATTGCGTCGTTGCACTGGCATTTGAGAAACTTGAGATGTCCGAGTGCATCTTCAATATAAAGAAGTTCTTTGGGTGTCATGCTTCGTCCTCCTGAAATTATTAAGCTTTTCGCTCGTGTTTATTATCTGCATGCGATGCGAGTTTATGCCGCAAGTTTTTGCCTTGAACATAAAGGCTTTTTGTGCTAG
>JAZLFI010000037.1:0-13506 GCA_045615725.1 Oscillospiraceae bacterium | reverse complement strand
CGTCCGCCGCAAGACCGGTCTTGAGTCCGGTCAGATGCCCGATAAGCTCCGCGACTGCAACGAGCGCGACGCATCCCTCTGCGAAATTTACATCGTCGAGGGTGACTCCGCAGGCGGCTCGGCTACTCAGGGACGCGACTCCCGATTCCAGGCTATTCTCCCCCTCTGGGGCAAGATGCTGAACGTCGAAAAAGCGCGCGCGGATAAGGTCTACGGCAACGATAAGCTGGCTCCCGTCATCACCGCACTGGGTGCAGGCATAGGCGACGAATTTGACCTTTCAAAGCTCCGTTACCACAAGATTGTTATCATGGCGGATGCTGACGTTGACGGTGCGCACATCCGCACCCTTATGCTAACGTTCTTCTTCCGCTTCATGCGTCCGCTCATCGAGCAGGGCTATGTATATTCCGCTGTTCCTCCCCTCTACAAGCTGACACGCGGCAAGACAACCCGCGTCGCTTTCTCCGACGAGGAGCGCGATAAGATATCTGCTGAGCTCCGCGGCGACAACCCCAACGCGAGAGTTGACATCAACCGCTTCAAGGGCCTCGGCGAAATGAACCCCACCGAGCTTTGGGAAACAACTATGAATCCCGAAACCAGAACACTGCGCCGCATCTGTCTTGAGGATGCTGTCAAGGCTGACGAGATATTCACCATTCTCATGGGCGAGCAGGTCGAGCCCCGCAAGGAGTTTATCGAAGAAAACGCCAAGTACGCAGTAAATCTTGACTTCTAAGAAAGGAGAAAGGTTATGGCAAGCAAAAACAAAGATTATAAACCCGAAGATATAGCCTTTCCCGAACAGGTTATAGTCGAGTCCGAGCTGGTTAAGGAAATGAAGACCAGCTACATAGAATACGCAATGAGCGTTATCGTCGGTCGTGCTCTGCCCGACGTTCGCGACGGTCTTAAACCCGTTCACCGCCGTATTCTCTACGCAATGTACGAGGACAACCTCACCCACGACAAGCCCTTCAGAAAATGTGCTACCGCCGTCGGTGACGTTCTCGGTCGCTACCATCCCCACGGCGACGCATCCGTATATGACGCACTCGTCCGACTCGCGCAGGACTTCTCCATGCGCTATCCCCTCATAGACGGCCACGGCAACTTCGGCTCTGTCGACGGCGATCCCCCTGCGGCTTACCGTTACACCGAGGCGAGAATGGCTCGCATGAGCGACGAGATGCTCCGAGATATTGACAAGGAAACCGTCGATTATCTCCCCAACTTTGACGAAACGAGAAAAGAGCCCGTCGTTCTGCCCTCCCGCTTCCCCAACCTTCTGGTTAACGGCTCAAGCGGTATCGCAGTCGGCATGGCAACCAACATACCCCCCCACAACCTGACCGAGGTTATTAACGCCTGCATCTGCGTGCTGGATAATCCCGAAGCCACCATGAACGAGCTTCTTCAGCACATTTCGGGTCCCGACTTTCCCACCAAGGGCATCATCATGGGAAGAAGCGGCATCCGTCAGGCTTACCTCACAGGTAAGGGCAGAATTATCATCCGCGCACGCACCGAATTCGAGGATTTCGGCAAGGACAGAATAAGAATTATCGTCACCGAGCTTCCCTATCAGGTCAACAAGCGCCAGCTCATCGCAACCATTGCAGAGCAGGTGCGCGAAAAGCGCCTCGAGGGTATTTCCGACCTGCGCGACGAGACCGACAGAAACGGTATGCGGATCGTTATCGAGCTCAAGCGTGACGCAAATCCCCAGGTCGTGCTGAACAGACTTCTTACCCAGACTCAGCTTCAGACCTCGTTCTCAATAAACATGCTGGCACTGGTCAACAACCAGTCTCAGCCTAAGATACTCAATCTGCGCCACATCATCGACGAGTACCTCACCTTCCAGGAAGAGCTCATCGTTCGCAGAACAAAATACGACCTCAGAAAGGCCGAGGAGAGAGCGCATCTTCTCGAAGGTCTGCTCATCGCGCAGGACAATATCGACGAGGTTATCCGCATCATACGCACCAGCTACGACGACGCGAGAGAAAACCTTATGGCTCGCTTCGGTCTCGACGAAATTCAGGCTCAGGCTATACTCGATATGCGCCTGAAAGCTCTGCAGGGTCTTGACCGCGAGAAGCTCGAAAATGAATACAAGGAGCTCGAGGAGAAGATTGCTTACTTCAAGAGTCTTCTTGCAGACCCCGAAAAGATTAAGGGCGTTTTAAAGGACGAGCTTATCGCTATCCGCGACAAGTACGGCGACAAGCGACTCACCGAAATCCAGGATGTTGAGGACGAGATTGACATCGAAGACCTCATCGAAGAGGAAGAGTGCGTCTACACCCTCACCCATAACGGCTACATCAAGCGCCTGCCCGCTTCCGAATACCGCGCTCAGGGTCGCGGCGGCAAGGGCATCCGCGCTATGGCTACACGCGAGGAGGACTATGTGGAAACCGTATTCTCCGCTTCCACCCACGACAACATCCTCTTCTTCACCAGCCGCGGCAGAGTTTATCTCCGCAAGGGCTATCGCATCCCCGAGGCAGGCAGAAATGCACGCGGCTCCAACATCGTTAACATCATTCCCACCGAGCCCGGCGAAAAGGTCAGCGCAATGATTGCCGCACGCGGCATCGAGGAGGATAACTACCTTATCTTCGTCACCAGAAACGGCACAATTAAGCGCACCGCTCAGTCCGCGTTCAAGAACATCCGCTCCACCGGTATCCGCGCGCTCACTCTCGACGAGGACGACGAGCTTATCACCGTTTTGCCCACCGACGGCAGCAGCAACGTGCTCATCGCAACTCACGACGGTATGGCTATCTGCTTCGACGAAAACGACGCGCGCGCCATGGGTCGTGACGCTGTTGGCGTTCGCGGCATAAGACTCCGAGAGGGCGACTTCGTCGTCGGCGCAGGTCTGGCTGTCGAGGGTATGGCCATCCTGTCTATCACCGAAAACGGCTACGGCAAGCGCACCGACGTTTCCGAATACTCCGTGCAGAACCGCGGCGGTATGGGTCTTAAAAACTACAACATCACCGAAAAGACCGGTAAGGTCGCCGACGTCAAGGTTGTTTCCGGCGAGGAAGACCTGCTCATTATCTCCAACGACGGCACCATCATCCGTATGGACGTGGGCAGCATCAACCAGCTTGGCCGCTCCACCCAGGGCGTCAGAGTCATGCGACTTGGCGAGGACTGCCGCGTTATCTCCATTACCACCACCGACAAGGAGGAGGAAGAAGCCGAAGTCGCCGAGAATGATGCGGTTTCCGAGGAGACTCCTGCGCAGGAATAAATCGGCATGTTCCGGAGGTATAGTATGAAAGTTGAAGGAAAGAAAGAAGAAAAGAAAACTTCAAAGGGCGGCGTTATTGCGGCTGTTATTATCCTTCTTCTCAGCGCCTTTGAGGGCGTTGATGAGGACGGCGGCGCTTTTGCGGCTGTCATATTAATCGTCATTGCTTTCTTTGCCGTCGTTGCCATTATCGGAGCGGCAAACAAGAAGAAAAAGAGCAAGTCCTCTTCATCCGCCGTCAACGCGGAGAAGAAAACAGCAAAGACAGCGGCCAAAAAAGCGGACAATATCCCCTATGCGCAGAACAAGCAGGAGCAGGAGTACTATGACTCCGACAAAAAGTACTACGATTCCGACTGCGAGCGCATGTGCTCCGAACACGACCACGACAGACGCATGGAACAGCTCGACGGCTTCCTCAAAAACGGCATTATCAGCGCCGAGGAATACAATATCCTTACGGAAAAATATATGCAATAAAACTGAACAGCCACCCTTTCGGGTGGCTGTCGGAGATTTAATATGAAAACAGTAACTATATATACCGACGGTGCATGTAGCGGCAATCCCGGGCCGGGTGGCTGGGGCGCAATACTCCAATATAACGGCCACAACAAGGAGCTTTCCGGCGGCGAAAAGGAAACCACCAACAACCGCATGGAGCTCACGGGTGTAATCAGTGCGCTTCAGGCGCTGAAAGAGCCCTGCATAGTTGAGCTTTACTCCGACTCCAAGTACGTTATCGATGCGCTGGACAAGGGCTGGGCGGTTTCGTGGCGGAAAAAGGGCTGGAGAAAAGCAGACAAAAAGCCCGCGCTTAACACCGACCTCTGGGAAACTCTTCTCGACCTCTGCGAAATGCACGAGGTACACTGCCACTGGGTCAAGGGGCACGCAGAGAATGAGTTTAACAACCGCTGTGACGAGCTTGCGGTCATGGAAAGGGAGCGCTTCGTATGACGAACGATAAAACGCTGAGGAAGCTTGTTTTTTCCGCGCTGTTCGCGGCGCTTTGCTGCGGTGCGACGCTTGTGCTTCGCTTCCCTACCCCTATCGGCGGCTACATCCACGCGGGTGATGCCCTCGTTATTCTGGGCGCATTCGTTCTCGGTCCGTGGTGGGGCGCATTCGCAGCAGGTCTGGGCTCACTGCTTGCTGACCTCTTATCAGGATTTGCCCTCTATGCCCCGGCAAGCTTCGTTATTAAAGCCCTCGTTGCCATCATCGCAGGCGCGGTGCTTAAAAGCGAAATGTTCAAAAACAGAACGTTTCTCGCTGTTTTCGCAGGCGTGTTTGCGGAGCTTTTCATGATGGGCGGCTACCTTTTCTACGACGGCATCATCCTTAAATACGGCATCGCCGCACTCGGCGATATTCCCTCTAACCTTATTCAGGGCATATTCGGCGTAATCGCAGGCGCGGCACTATATAAAGCCTTGGAAAAATTCATTAAACAGCTTAAAATTTAAGGGACAATATTGTCCCTTTTTTAAATGCTCGCTTTGTGTCCTTTAAAAAGCATGAGCTGAGAGGTAAATTTGTTTCGCAAGGAGGAAATAACATGGACCAGATGAAAATAGGAAGCTTTCTTAAAGAGCTTCGTAAAGAGAAAAACATCACACAGGAACAGCTTGCGGAAACTCTGGGCACCTCCCGCCGCACGGTTTCACGCTGGGAAACAGGCACAAACATGCCCGACCTCGATATTCTTATCGATATTGCCGATTTCTATGGCGTGGAGCTCCGCGAACTGCTCGACGGAGAAAGGAAAAGCGAGAAAATGGACAAAGAACTTGAGGAAACCGTACTTAAGGTTGCAGACTACAGCAACGAGGAGAAAAAGATTCTTAACAGACTCATGCACGTAACATTCGGTATCGGCTTTATTACAATACTTATTAACTTTATAATGAACCTTTTTGAACCCGTAAATCCCTCGGCGGTTCACGACTTTTTCAAGGGCATGTCCCTTGGCATGTCCACAGGTATAATATTCCTCGGCGTGCTTGCGACAAGTAAGATAGGCGTGAAAATCAAAAACGCAAAAATGCGTATGCTGAAAAGAAACGAGAAATAAAAAAACAGCTTCCGAAAGGAAGCTGTTTTTCTATGTAATATGTAATTACTTCTTCATCTTGAGCTCTTCGAGGATGCTTGCGAGAAGCTCTTCGGTGGTGGGTGCGGGCTCTGCCTCTTCGACCTCTTCCTCAACCTCTTTCTTCTTCAGAGAGGAAGCCTTGTTGATTGCCTTGATGATAAGGAAGACAACAAATGCGGTGAGGATGAAGACGATGATTGCATTAATAACTGCGCCGACTGCGAAGCCGCCGGGTGCCCATTCTGCGAAGCTGGTGCCGGGCATGAACATGCCGATGATGGGAGTGAGCAGGCCTTCTACGATTGCGGTGATGATTGCGGTGAATGCGCCGCCGATTACAACGCCGACTGCCATGTCAAGGACGTTGCCGCGCATTGCAAACTCTTTGAACTCTTTCATGAATTTTTTCATTTTCGCTTTTCCTTTCTTTGGTAAACAATTTAAAGTAACTTTTGAGCTTTCTTAATATACACTATTAACCTGCTTTCGGCAAGTAAAAAATAGTCATTTCAGGAATTATTTTTTCACTTTTTGGGGACGAGCTTTTCTGCGCCGCCCATGTAGGGACGAAGCACCTCGGGAACGGTGACGGAGCCGTCTTCCTGCAGGTGGTTCTCTAAGAATGCGATGAGCATTCTCGGGGGTGCGACGACGGTGTTGTTCAGAGTGTGAGGCAGATACATCTTGCCGTCCTCTCCCTTTACGCGCATCTTAAGACGGCGTGCCTGTGCGTCGCCCAGATTGGAGCAGGAGCAGACCTCGAAATACTTCTGCTGGCGGGGAGACCATGCTTCGATATCGCAGGACTTGACCTTGAGGTCGGCAAGGTCGCCGGAGCAGCATTCCAGCTGACGAACGGGGATTTCCAAAGAGCGGAACAGCTCGACGGAATAGCTCCACATCTTTTCGTACCAGTCCATGCTCTCCTCGGGCTTGCAGACGACTATCATTTCCTGCTTCTCGAACTGGTGGATGCGGTAAACGCCGCGCTCCTCGATGCCGTGGGCTCCCTTCTCCTTGCGGAAGCAGGGAGAATAGCTGGTCAGAGTCTGCGGCAGCTTTTCCTCGGGGATTATCTGGTCGATGAACTTGCCTATCATGGAGTGCTCGCTGGTGCCGATAAGATAGAGGTCTTCTCCCTCGATCTTATACATCATTGCGTCCATTTCAGCAAAGGACATAACGCCGGTTACAACGTTGGAGCGAATCATAAAAGGCGGAATGCAGTAGGTGAAGCCCTTGCCTATCATAAAGTCGCGTGCATATGCGGTGACTGCGGAATGGAGTCTTGCGATGTCACCCATGAGATAGTAGAAGCCGTTGCCGGATACACGGCCTGCGGCGTCCATATCGATGCCGTCAAAGCGCTCCATAATCTCGGTGTGGTAAGGAACTTCAAACTCGGGAACGACGGGCTCGCCGAAACGCTGTACTTCAACGTTGCAGCTGTCGTCGGGTCCGATGGGAACGGATGCGTCGATGATATTGGGGATGGTCATCATGATGGTCTTGATGCGCTCTCCCATCTTTTCGGTTTCGGTCTCGAGGAATGCAAGGCGTTCAGCCTGTGCCTTTACCTTTGCCTTGACCGCTTCGGCCTCTTCAAGCTTGCTCGGGTCCTTCTTTGCCATGCCCATGAGCTTTCCGACTTCCTTGCTCAGGCTGTTGCGGCTTGCGCGAAGCTCGTTTGCCTCGGTCAGATATGCGCGGTAGTTAACGTCCAGCTCCAGCACCTCGTCAACCAGGGGAAGCTTTTCGTTCTGAAATTTCTTCTTAATGTTTTCGCGTACTACGTCCGGGTTTTCGCGGACGAATTTTATATCAAGCATTGTTTTTCTCCTTTGCGTTTCTTCTTATTTATCTTCCTGCCAGCTTGCGCCCATGCGTGCGAGATTAGCTATGAGCGCTTCCCTGTCGTCGTTTCCATAAAATTCCAAAACTATCTTGCCGCCGCGCTTGCCCATGTCAAGCTTTACCTTGCGCGCCAGCTTCTGGCTGAGGTAGTTTTCGGTTTCGGCAACATAGTCCACCGCGATCTCACCGTCATCTTCGGGCTTAAATGCCTCGGCTTCACGGAGCTTCTTAATAGTCTTTGAAACGAGCTGTTCCGTCTTGCGGACGGAAAGGCCGATCATCATGACCTTGTCTGCAACATTCTTCTGAAGAACTTCGTCAGTCAGCGGCAGGAGCGCTCTTGCATGGCCTGCGGAGAGCTTTCCAGTTTCTACCAGCTTCATAACAGGCTCGGACAGCGAAAGCAGTCGCATTGAGTTTGTTATTGCGGGACGGGAACGGCCCACGCTCTGCGCCGCCTCCTCCTGAGTGAGATTGTACTCCTCGATGAGCGCCTTATAGCCCTTGGCCTCTTCAATGGGGTTAAGGTCTTCCCTTTGCAGATTTTCCACCAGAGCAAGCTCTGCGGTGCGGCGGTCATCCGCATTCAGAATGCGCACGGGGACTTCAATGAGTCCTGCCATGCGGGATGCGCGCCAACGGCGCTCACCTGCTATTATCTGATAGTAGCCGTTATCCAGCTTGCGGACAACGATGGGCTGAATGAGCCCGTGCTGTGCGATTGAATCGGCAAGCTCCTGCAGTGCCGCCTCGTCAAAATGTGTACGGGGCTGGTCTGATCGGGGCTCGACCTTGGCAATGGGCACGTTTAAGAGCTCACTTGCTGTCTCTTCCTTAAGGTTATCCTCGCCGAACAGTGCGCTTAAGCCCGTTCCGAGGCCTTTTTTACTTTCCTTTGCCATTTCTGCCTCCTTCACGGCGTAAGAATTCTTCTGCCAGCTTCATATATGCGCGGCTTCCCTTGTTAATCTTGTCATATGCTACGCCGGGCTTTCCGTGGCTGGGTGCTTCGGAAAGACGCACGCTTCTCGGGATTACGGTCTCATAGACCAGTCCCTCGAAGAACTCGCGCAGCTCAAATGCTACCTGTTGGGTTAGATTCGTGCGGCTGTCGTACATGGTCAGCACGATGCCCTGAATGCGAAGATTGGGGTTTAAGCGCTTATTGCACATTTTTATGGTAGTTACAAGGTCGGTTATGCCCTCCAGTGCGTAATATTCGCACTGCATGGGGATTAATACACTGTCCGCGCCGACTAGAGCGTTGATTGTTAGAAGTTCCAGTGACGGCGGGCAGTCAATGAATATGTAGTCATAGTCGTTGTAGAGCAGCTTTAACGCATCCTGCAGGATGAATTCGCGGCGGTCCTTGCCGACGATTTCTACCGATGCGCCTGCAAGCTCCTTGTTCGCGGGAATGACGTCGCCGTATTCGGTGTGCTTGATGCACTCGAAGATATCGGCGCTACCCGTGAGAAGCTCATATGTACCGGGCAGGTCGTTTTTATCCACGCCCATGCCCGAGGTGCTGTTGCCCTGGGGGTCGCAGTCAACAAGAAGCACCCTTTTGCCCTTCGCTTTCAGCGCGGCGGTCAGGTTTACGCAGGTTGTTGTCTTGCCGACACCGCCTTTTTGGTTGGCTATTGCAAGTACTCTGGACATACCATGCTCCTTTCGTGGTTGTTTTTCTCCATTATAGCATGTTTTTGCTGTTTTTCAATGTTTCACGTGAAACAAATCGAGAATTTTTCAATTTTTGATGTTTCACGTGAAACATATTACTCAATTAGCATTTCTATATCGGAAATTGTAATCCCGTTGTGCAGAGCGAGGTTTATGCCGTAGGCGGTCAGCTTGGATATTGAGCGCACTTCTTCGTCGATATTTCGCGGTGTAACGAAAAGACCTGCGGCGGCTTCGTCGTCGGTGAAAGCTGATGCGTCGATGACGGTGGGAACACCCACGGCGATTACGGGGATGCCGAGATATGCTTCGTTCAGTGCGGCTCGGTCATTGCCGACACCTGAGCCGGGGGAAATGCCCGAATCGCAAATCTGTACGTTGCGGCAAAGTCTGCGCAGGTCGCCGGAGGCGAGGGCGTCAACTGCGATGACGCAGTCGGGGCTGACCTCGGACACAATGGCTTTTATCTGAGCCGCGCTTTCTACGCCGCTCGTGCCGAGGACTCCGGTACGGATGAGGGACACCGAGGAAAATGCGCCGAAGTCTGTCGGCATGCTTTGCTTGAGATGACGTGTGACAAGGATGCTGTCGGCGGTAGTCGGGCCGATTGAGTCGGGAGTCACCAAAGGATTGCCGATGCAGGCAATAAGGAAGCTATGCGAATTCTGTACGGCAGGGAAGTGCTTCAGCAGTTCCGCAATGAGATTTGCGGCAATATTAAAGGAATTTTCGCGCCTGTTTAAGAATGAATCCAATTCTAAGGTTAAATATTTTCCGATAGGTTTACATAATACATGAGATGCATTATCACAGGTGATGTCGACCTCGGTTATGTTAAAGCCGTCGGTTTGGGTTTCGATGCATGTGACACCATCGATTTCTTTTCCACCCAGCCTGCTGTGCAGTTCGGAGGCCAGGTCGGTTCTTGCGTATTTCTTCTGCATAATTCACCGTCCATTACTATATATAGTGGTAGTATTTCTCACTTCGGCACAATAAATGCAAGGTGCAAAAAAATCTTTGGTTTTTCAATAAAAAGCTTGATTTTTCTGATGCACGATGATACAATTAATGTCCGCGAGCTTTAGTTCGCGTTCGTTACGTTTTCTCAGTCCAAACGGCAGTAACCATCAGCTCAGTCTGATAGCCGGCGAATACCGGCGGTTTTCGCCGGAAACCTATTTTGGTTTTGTTACTAAGTTAAAGGAGGAGGTGCCACTATGCCCAACATTAAGTCCGCAGCTAAGAGAGACGCAAAGTCCAAGGAGCTCCGCGCAAAGAATCGTGCTGACAAGACCGCTCTTAAGACCATCATGAAGAAGTTCGACGCAGCAGTCGAGAGTGCTGACAAGGCAGCAGCAGAAGCTTGCTTCAAGGAAGCAGTCAAGGCAGTTGACAAAGCAGCAGGCAAGAACCTTATTCATAAGAATAACGCTGCTCACAAGAAGTCTGCTATGGCAATCAAGCTCAACAAGATGGCATAAGATTAACCCAATATAAATAATCCCGTTCCAGAAGGAACGGGATTTTTTATTTTTTCTCTGCCGAACGTACACTACTGTTTTTCGTTAGCTGAGAAGCCCGAAACTGTACAGCGGCGGAAGGAGCTTTATTTTACCTTTTTCATATATAGACCGTGTTTGTTGCAGTAGTAATAGATAAACTCTGTCTGGCGTATCTTAAATCTTGCCTGGGCGGGACCCTCGGGATAGAGCTTTACAAGCTCCACGCGGTCGCCTGCGACTGCCGCCATGAATGTTATATAGTGGCTTTTTTCCATGGGGTGCTCGATGCTGACAAAATATTCGTCCTCGCAAACCTCGACGGAGAGGGGATAGGGGCAATGCTCGCCGGGGGTTTCTGCATCTAAAGGCGGCAGACTCACGCCGCAGCAGCTTATGACCGCTTCGCCGGCCGCGAAGATTACGTTGCCGCAGATGGGGCAGACATAGACCTTGGTTTTTGTCATATTAAAGGAGCGATTGCAGTTCGTGACGCTCTCGCCCGACAAAAGCTCGATAGGGGAGAGTCCCAACGCCTTTGCAAGGGGCTCGATGAGGGTTATGTCGGGGTAGCTTCTGCCCGTCTCCCATTTGGACACCGCCTTGTCGCTTACGCCTAAGGCTTTCGCAAGCTCCGCCTGGGTTATCTTTCTCGCTTCGCGGTTTGATTTTATGATGTTACCTGTTACGTACTGGTTCATATTCATTCCTCCTGACGGGAAAAGCATAGCATATATTCCCGCGGATTTGTACCTACTTGTAGTAGAGAAAAACGGCTTCCTTTCGGAAGCCGTTTTTTATCAGAAGCTTACTGTTATATTGTCGTATTCTTCGCTTATTTCCACGAGGAGATTGCAGAGTCTGTCAAAGCTGATACCGAGATTTTCGTTGAGCTCTTCGCGCTCTTCGATTATAATCTCGACCTCCTCGGTGACATCGCTGAGGCAGTCATAAAGTGCGTCCAAATTTCTGCCGTAGTAATCGGGGAAGCAGAGCTCCTCGGAGAAGATATTGTGAATATCCGACATGCTGATGATGTCAAGGCCGTTTATTGTGATTGTTTTCATGTTCAGTCCTCCCCGTATAGCAGAGTGAAGCTTTCGTAGTGGTCGTCGGTATAGTAGATAAGTCCGTCATTGGAGAAAACTATGCGCTTTGCGCCGCGGCTTTTTGCGCCCAGAGTGTCAATATCGCACTCGGTATATTTTCTGCCGCTTGCCTCGGGGAGTTTACCCTCGAAGTTGCCGAAATGCGTTCCGCCGATGCACATGCCGGGGGCATATGGCTCAAGGCTTCCGCCATGCCAGCCCAGCGCCTCGGCATCTTTCTTCGTGATGAAGTTTTTGGGCAGGTGGCCGTACTGGTGGATGTAAAGGGCGACGTCGTCTTTTGTGGTATAGGCTCCGTCCTCGTCAAGAAGGGTTTCCTCGGGGGAGGAGCTTTCCTCCGTGTCGGGTGTGTCGGTTTCGACGATGACGGGGAGGTTATTATCGTCTGCGCTCGGTGCGGAATTATTATCCGTTGTGTGACCGAAGGCGAAGAAGGCAATTATCAGAATTAGCGCGAGAATAAGCGCGGTTGATTTTTTCATATGTATTTACCTCAATTAAAACAAAATTCCACGGCAAAGTCCGTGGAATTTTGCGTTTGCTTATTATTCCTCGATGTTGTTGAGCCAGTCTGCGACAAGTGCTTCATCAACATTAAGGCCTGCGGAAATGAAAGCAACTGCTTCGTTGAAGCTCTGCTGCTGGATGCGCTCAAGATTGGTGGAACCCTTCTTAAATTCTTCGTTCATAGAGCCTTCAATGTAACCGCATTCATAGCACATATTGAGAGCAAATCTGCGATGCTCGTCAAGATTCATCTCGTGTCCGCAACGGGGGCATTTCATGTTTTCTTCCTCCATTTATGTTTTATTTATTTGTTTACGTACAAAGATTATATCACAACTGAAAAATTTAGCAACAATAAGATTTAAAACGCGGGCAGAAACTGCGCGAGCGCATACACAATCGGAACAAATACGATTGCGGGAAGCTGGTCGGCAACCTTGAGTTTCGTGATGCCGAGAATGTTCAGACCAAGACCGATTATCATGATACTGCCTGCGCAGGTAATCTCCGCAACCAGTGCGGCATCGGCGAGCACGCTTTGCAGAAGTCCCGCAAGGAGCACCAAAGCGCCCTGATAGACGAACACGAAAAGCGCTGAGAACAGAACGCCCACGCCCAGCGAGCTTGCCAGCATGCAGGCGGAGATGAGGTCGAGGATGGCTTTGGTGAACAGAAGCTTGTTGTCGCCGTTAAGCCCTGCGTTCAGCGAGCCGACGATGGTCATTGCGCCCACGCAGAAAAGCAGGCTTGCGGTCATGAAGCCCTCGGCAAGAGATGTCTTGCCGTCGGTGCGTTTGAGCTTATGCTCTACGAATTTTCCGAGGCGGTTTATCGCTCCGTCAATGTCCAGAAGTGTGCCCGCGATTGTGCCGAGCACCATGGAAACGATGAGCACGATGGTGTTGCTTCCCGCCAGTGCTCCGTCGATGCCGATATACAGAGTGCAAAGACCGATTGCCGCCATGACTGCGTTAGACACGCGCTCGGGTATGCCCTTTTTGAGAAGCAATCCCAGTGCGCCGCCGATAATTACTGTCAGTGTATTTACGATTACGCCAAGCATTTTTTGTCACTGCCTTTGTGTTTTACGATTTAAATCAACATAGCATTTTTTTAAATCGTTGTCAATATAAGCAAGGCGGATTTGCACTGCCCGAAACGTATTGCGGAGGAAGTTTCGGCAAAGAAAAGTGGGAAAACTTATTTCCGCAGTTTTCCCACTACGAAGCATATTGGATACAGCACGGCGGTGAGGGCAAGGTTTGCTATGGGGACATAGAGCTCCGATAGCTTTGCCATTTTTGCCGAGTCCTCGGGAAGAAGCACCGCAACCGTGCCGATGATTACAGCATCCAAAAGAATTATCCAGCGTCCGTTGCCAAGTCCTTTTCCAAGATTGGGGTTGAAGCCGAAACCGAGGCGCAGGGAGTGCTCGGCAACAATCATCATCAGTGCCGCCACGATGAAGTCGGGGAA